>NZ_DASWOM010000109.1:0-7855 GCF_036398755.1 Acerihabitans sp.
GCCGCCAGGGACCGCGCAGCGGCGCACGATCTGCCGGCAGCCCGGGAGTTGAGAGGGCCGGGCTAGCGGCCCTCTCATCGCTTGCCTGCACCAGGCAACAGGGAACGCCGCCGCCCGCGGCAAGTGAAACCCGCTCCCAGCCCACCTACGCCGCCCACGGCAAGTGAAACCCGCTCCCAGCCCACCTACGCCGCCCACGGCAAGTGAAACCCGCTCCCAGCCAATCAACGCCGCCCACGGCAAAATCCATCCGCCCAGCCCACCAACGCCGCCCACGGCCAAAGCGAACAAAGCGAATTACCGCCTCTCATTTATTGTAAAAACGCCGGCTGGCTTGCCTCATAATCCGCAATCGATCCCTCATGCTGCAGCGTCAGACCGATGCTATCCAGGCCGTTAACCATACAATGCTTGCGAAATGCATCGATTTCAAACGCATAGATCTTATCACCGGCAAGCACCCGCTGATGTTCCAAGTCCACCGTGAAGGTAACGCCTTCATTGGCTGCGACCAGGGTGAACAGTTCATTCACCTGCTCCGCCGGCAAGGCGATGGGCAGCAGTTGGCTGTTAAAGCTGTTGCCGTAGAAGATATCGGCAAAGCTTGGCGCGATCACCACCTGGAAGCCGTAATCGGCCAGGGCCCAGGGGGCATGCTCGCGCGACGAGCCGCAGCCGAAGTTTTCCCGCGCCAGTAAAATGCTGGCTCCGCGATAGCGCGGTTTATTCAGCACAAAGTCGGGATTGGGCACCTGGCCGGCGTCGTCGAGAAAACGCCAGTCGTTAAACAGATGCTGGCCGAAACCGGTACGGGTGACTTTTTGTAAAAACTGCTTTGGAATAATGGCGTCGGTATCCACGTTGGCGGCATCCAGCGGCGCCACCAGCCCGGTGTGTTGCGTAAATTTTGCCATAAAGCTGTCTCCTTAATTCAATTCACGAATATCGGCAAAATGACCGGTAACCGCCGCCGCCGCCGCCATGGCCGGGCTGACCAAATGGGTCCTGCCGCCGCGGCCCTGGCGGCCTTCGAAATTACGATTGCTGGTGGACGCGCAACGCTCGCCGGGATTGAGGCGATCGTTGTTCATCGCCAGGCACATGGAACAGCCGGGCAAGCGCCACTCAAAACCGGCGTCGAGAAAGATTTTGTCCAGGCCTTCGGCTTCCGCCTGGGCCTTGACCGGGCCGGAACCGGGCACCACGATGGCCTGCACGCCGGTGGCGACGCGGCGTCCCTTGGCGATAGCCGCCGCCGCGCGCAAATCCTCGATACGCGAGTTGGTGCAGGAACCGATAAACACTTTATCAATCGCCACATCGGTCAGGCGAATGCCCGGCTGCAAATCCATATAGGCCAACGCCTTGGCGGCGGAGTTGCGTTCCGCCGGATCGCTGAACGAGTCGGGCGACGGAATAATCTGGTTGATGGCGATCACCTGACCTGGGTTGGTGCCCCAGGTCACCTGCGGCGCGATATCGTCGGCGCGCAGGGTGACCACGCTGTCGAATACCGCATCGTCGTCGGACTTCAGGGTGTTCCAATAGGCCACCGCATGCAGCCAGTTATCGCTTTTCGGCGCGAACTGGCGGCCCTGCAAATAGGCATAGGTGGTATCGTCGGGCGCCACCAGTCCAGCCTTGGCACCCATTTCTATCGCCATATTGCACAGCGTCATGCGGCCTTCCATACTCAGGGAGGTTATCGCCTCGCCGCAGAATTCCACCACATGGCCGGTGCCGCCGGCTGAGCCGATTTTACCGATGACCGCCAGCACGATGTCCTTGGCGGTTATGCCAGGGGCGGCGTGGCCGGTGACCTCGATTTTCATGGTTTTGGCCCGGCCCTGTTTCAGGGTCTGGGTGGCCAGTACGTGCTCCACTTCCGAGGTGCCGATGCCGAAGGCCAGCGCGCCGAAGGCGCCGTGGGTGGCGGTATGGGAATCGCCGCAGACGATGGTCATGCCCGGCAGGGTCATGCCCTGCTCGGGACCGATCACGTGGACGATACCTTGGTAAGGGTGGTTCAGGTCATACAGCTGGACGCCGAATTCCGCGCAGTTTTTTATCAATTCCTGCATCTGGATACGGGCCATCTCGCCGCTGGCGTTAATGTCCCGGGTCTGGGTGGAGACATTATGATCCATGGTGGCAAAGGTTTTTGACGGCTGGCGCACGGGGCGGCCCATGGCGCGCAGGCCGTCGAACGCCTGCGGCGACGTCACTTCGTGCACCAGGTGGCGATCGATATACAATAAAGGTGTTTCTTGCGGCGCTTCGTAGACCACATGCGCATCATATAATTTTTGATATAACGACTTGCCCATACTATTTATGCCCCCTGAGTAATATAACCGGCGATAATGCTGCCCATCTCATCGGTACCCACCGCGGCGCCGTCGCCGGCCAGATCGGCGGTGCGGTGGCCGGCTTCCAGCGCCTGGTTTACCGCCTGTTCAATGGCGTCGGCGGCATCATCCAGGCCCAGGCTGTAGCGCAGCAGCAGCGCGATGGACAGGATTTGCGCCACCGGATTGGCCAGGTTTTTGCCGGCGATGTCCGGCGCGGAACCGCCCGCGGGTTCGTAGAGCCCGAAGCCCTGTTCGTTGAGGCTGGCGGAGGGTAACATGCCCATCGATCCGGTGATCATCGCGCATTCATCGGACAGGATATCGCCAAACAGGTTAGAGCACAGCAGCACGTCAAACTGGGACGGGTCCTTGATTAACTGCATGGTGGCGTTATCAATATACAAATGCGCCAACGCCACGTCCGGATAATCCCGGGCGATTTCATTGACGATTTCGCGCCACAAAATCGAGGTTTGCAGCACGTTGGCCTTATCGATCGAGGTGACTTTACCGCGGCGCTTGCGCGCGGATTCAAACGCGATGCGCGCGATACGCTCGATTTCGAAGCGGTGGTAAACCTCGGTATCGAACGCGCGCTCATGCATGCCGCTACCTTCCCGGCCTTTGGGCTGGCCGAAATAGATGCCGCCGGTCAGCTCGCGCACGCACAGGATATCAAACCCGCGCGCGGCGATATCGGCGCGCAGCGGACAGAAGTCCTCCAGCCCCGGATACAGCCGCGCCGGGCGCAGGTTGCTGAACAGTTTGAAGTGTTTACGCAGCGGCAGCAACGCGCCGCGTTCAGGCTGCTGTTCCGGCGGCAGGTGTTCCCATTTCGGGCCGCCCACCGAGCCGAACAATATCGCGTCGGCCTGCTCGCAGCCGTTTACCGTGGCGGCGGGCAACGGGTTGCCGTGGCGATCGATGGCGGCGCCGCCGACGTCGTATTCGCTGGTGGTAATGCGTACGTCAAAGCGTTGGCGCACGGCGGTTAAGATTTTATAGGCTTGCGCCATGACTTCAGGGCCAATACCGTCGCCCGGCAATACCGCTATATGATATGTCTTGCTCATGTTCACACCGTTTCCTGATAATCCCGTTTATTGTTTTGTCCTTGCAGGCGCTGCAGCTCGATTTCGACCTGCCGCGCGCGCCAGATGCTGTTCATCACATGTATCATCGCCTTGGCGGAGGATTCGATGATATCCGTGGTCAGGCCAACCCCGTGGAAGCGGCGTCCGTGATAATCCACCACGATATCCACCTGGCCCAGCGCGTCGCGGCCGTGGCCTTTGGCGGTCAGCTGATATTTCTGCAACGTGATGGGATAGCCGGTGATGCGGTTCAGCGCCTGGTAGACCGCGTCCACCGGGCCGTTGCCGGTTGCCGCTTCTGATTTGGTTTCCTCGCCGCACACCAGCTTGACCGATGCGGTGGCCATATCGTTGGATCCGGACTGGACGCTGAAATAGTCCAGCCGGAAATGTTCGGGTTCTTCCTGCTGCTTGCTGATAAACGCCAACGCCTCCAGGTCGTAATCGAACACCTGGCCTTTTTTATCCGCCAGCTTGACGAACGCGGTATAGAGTTCGTCCAGGTTATAATCCTGCTCCTGATAGCCCATCTCCTGCATGCGGTGTTTCACCGCCGCCCGGCCGGAGCGTGAGGTCAGGTTTAACTGCACTTCCTTCAGGCCGATGGTTTCCGGCGTCATGATTTCGTAGTTCTGGCGATTTTTCAGCACGCCGTCCTGATGGATGCCGGAGGAATGCGCGAAGGCATTGGCGCCCACTATCGCCTTGTTGGCCGGGATGGGCATATTGCACAGTTGGCTGACTATCTGGCTGGTGCGGTAGATTTCCTGATGGTTGATATTGGTGTGTACGCCCAGAAAATCGGCGCGCACTTTAATAGCCATGATCACTTCTTCCAGCGCGGTGTTGCCGGCGCGTTCGCCGATGCCGTTCAGCGTGCCTTCGACCTGCCGGGCGCCGGCCTGGACCGCGGCGATGGAATTGCCGGTCGCCATGCCCAGATCGTCGTGGCAATGCACCGAAATAACGGCTTTATCAATATTGGGCACGCGCTCATACAGGGAGGTGATGATGCCGCCGAACTGTATCGGCGTGGTGTAGCCGACGGTATCGGGAATATTAATGGTGCGGGCGCCGGCGTTAATCGCCGCTTCGACGATGCGGCACAGATTGTCGATCGGGGTCCTGCCGGCGTCTTCACAGGAAAATTCGACATCGTCGGTATAGTTGCGCGCGCGTTTTACCGACTGCACCGCCATGTCCATGACCTGATCAAAACTGCGCCGCAGTTTGGATTCAATATGCAGCGTGGAGGTCGCCAGGAACACATGGATTCGGAAAGCCTCGGCAACGCGCAGCGCTTCGGCGGCCACGTCGATATCTTTCTCCACGCAGCGTGCCAGGCCGCAAACCCGGCTGTTCTTGATGTGGCGGGCAATGGTCTGCACTGATTCAAAATCGCCCGGCGAGGAGACCGGGAACCCCACTTCCATCACATCAATACCCATTCTTTCCAGAGCCAGGGCAATTTGCAGTTTTTCTTTCACACTCAGGCTGGCTTGCAATGCTTGTTCACCGTCACGCAGCGTGGTATCAAAAATAATAACTTGTTGGCTCATGATTAATCCTATCTTGGTTTTTTTGAACGCAGTTTCAGTACAGGCAGCGCAGGCAAAAAAAAACCCGCGCTGTGCGCGGGTTCTCTAGCTGGGACGAATGAGTCAGTTCTAAACTCCGTGTACCAGCGTACCGCGCATCGACAGTGCGAGTAGTAGTAGGCCTAGTAGACGGAAAGAAGTGAACATATTGGATCAGCGTCCCAGTTCTGAATGAGTAATGGTATTTATTGGTACAGGATTCATCGCATCGTGTCAATATTTCATACGCAAAGCTTATCACGGTCCCCTTTTCGTGATGATGTAATGCAAAAAGCAACATGCTGTTATTATTGCTCCAGGCAGTGAGGTGGAGTTTCAGATGCGCTAAAGGCAGTCTTTTATAGCGTTAAAACAGCATCGGCCAGGGTAAAAATTATTATCCATGGCGGCGTGCTGATTTTTGCTATTTGCCTGGCTTATCATCTGGCGTTATCGTTACCGGTCATAAATTAATAACAAAAATATTTCAGGGGCAGCATTTTCCTTCCCTGTGCCAAGCGACAGCGGCCTGTGGCCGCTGCGAAGAACCTACGTAAGCCTGGAGGCAAACCCATGGAGATGTTGTCAGGAGCCGAGATGGTGGTCCGGTCGTTAATCGACCAGGGCGTGAAGCATATATTCGGTTATCCCGGCGGGGCCGTACTGGACATCTACGATGCGTTGCATACGGTAGGTGGGATTGAGCATATCCTGGTGCGTCACGAACAGGGCGCGGTCCATATGGCCGACGGCTATGCCCGCGCCACCGGTAAAGTGGGCGTGGTGCTGGTGACCTCCGGTCCCGGCGCCACCAATGCCATTACCGGCATTGCCACCGCCTATATGGATTCCATTCCGCTGGTGGTGCTTTCCGGTCAGGTGGCCAGTTCGCTTATCGGTTTCGACGCCTTTCAGGAATGCGATATGGTCGGTATTTCCCGCCCGGTGGTTAAACACAGCTTTTTGGTGAAAAAGAGCGAAGATATTCCCGGCATCCTGAAAAAGGCCTTTTACCTGGCCGCCACCGGCCGACCCGGCCCGGTGGTGATTGACGTGCCCAAGGATATCGTTAATCCGGCGAATAAATTCCCTTATATGTACCCGGATTCGGTTTCTTTGCGTTCCTATAATCCGACGGTACACGGCCACAAAGGGCAAATACGCCGCGCGCTGCAAACCCTGCTGGCCGCGGAGCGCCCGGTTCTGTATACCGGCGGCGGCGCGATAACCGCGGGTTGTCATCAGGAACTGCGCTTGCTGGCTGAAAAACTCAATATTCCGGTCACCTCTTCGCTGATGGGACTGGGCAGTTTCCCCGGCACCCATCGCCAGAGCCTGGGCATGTTGGGAATGCACGGTACCTATGAAGCCAATATGGCCATGCACCGCGCCGATGTGATTTTCGCCGTCGGGGTGCGTTTTGACGATCGCACCACCAATAATTTATTAAAATACTGTCCGGATGCCACGGTGTTGCATATCGATATCGATCCGGCCTCTATTTCCAAAACCGTCACGGCGGATGTACCCATCGTCGGCGATGCGCGCCAGGTGCTGGCGCAGATGCTGGAGCTGTTGGAGCAGGGGGATAATAACCCACAGCAGTTCGACGCGCTGCGCGACTGGTGGCGGGATATCGAGCAGTGGCGCGCCCGTCATTGTCTGGATTACGATCACAGCAGCGGCAAAATCAAGCCGCAGGCGGTGATCGAAACCCTGTTCCGCCTGACCGGCGGCAAGGCTTATGTGACCTCGGATGTCGGCCAGCACCAGATGTTCGCCGCGCTGTATTATCAATTTGACCAGCCGCGCCGCTGGATCAACTCGGGCGGCCTGGGCACCATGGGCTTCGGGCTGCCCGCCGCTCTGGGCGTTAAGCTGGCGCTGCCCGACGAGACGGTTATCTGTATTACCGGCGACGGGAGCATCCAGATGAATATCCAGGAACTGTCGACGGCGCTGCAGTATGGCCTGCCGGTGGTGGTGGTCAGTCTGAACAATCGTTATCTGGGCATGGTGAAGCAGTGGCAGGATATGATCTATTCCGGCCGGCATTCCCAATCCTATATGGAATCTCTGCCGGACTTCGTTAAACTGGCGGAAGCTTATGGGCACGTGGGTATTTCCATTCAGTCCCCGGACGAGCTGGAAAGCAAGCTGGCCCAGGCGTTGGCGCAGAAGAATCGTCTGGTGTTCGTGGATGTGATGGTTGACGGTACGGAACATGTCTATCCCATGCAGATTCGCGGCGGCGGCATGGACGAAATGTGGTTAAGCAAAACGGAGAGGACCTGATCATGCGCCGGATTTTATCAGTATTGCTGGAAAACGAGTCGGGCGCGTTATCGCGGGTGATCGGGCTGTTTGCCCAGCGCGGCTACAATATCGAGAGCCTGACCGTGGCGCCGACCGACGATCCCACCTTGTCGCGGATGACCATTCAGACCATGGGCGACGCCAAGGTATTGGAGCAAATCGAGAAACAGCTGCATAAGCTGGTGGATGTACTGCGCGTCAGCGAGCTTGGGCAAGGGCAGGGCACTCATGTCGAGCGGGAAATCATGTTGGTGAAGGTGCAGGCCGAGGGCGCCGCGCGCGAGGAGGTGAAACGCTGCGCCGATATTTTCCGCGGCCAGATCGTGGATGTGACCTCGTCGCTGTATACCGTCCAATTGGCGGGCGCCAGCGATAAGCTGGACGCCTTTTTGTCCACCATTCGCGACGTGGGGGTTATCGTTGAGGTGGCCCGGTCCGGGATCGTGGGACTGGCGCGCGGCGATAAGGTGATGCGCTAAACATCACGGCAAGGGTTTGGCTGGCGGTTTGCGGTGGG
>NZ_DASWOM010000110.1:0-33557 GCF_036398755.1 Acerihabitans sp.
AATCCCAAAATGCAAAAAACCAGCCGTTAAGCTGGTTTATCTAAAACTGTTTTTTCAAAAATGGTGCCCGGACTCGGAATCGAACCAAGGACACGGGGATTTTCAATCCCCTGCTCTACCGACTGAGCTATCCGGGCAACGGGGCGCATTAAACCGTATCGCGGAGGTGGCGTCAACGGCTTTATCGCCTTTGTCCGTTCGATCGGCCAGTTTTCATGCAGTTTACCTACCTCGGCAGGCAAAACCCTGCTGAGTTTTAAATAAGCGCGGTTAAAAACCAATACCGACATGATGAAGTGAGTCAATTTGTGATTGACCCTTGTTAACAAATGATTTTTTTATTAATTTTATCCTCATAGTAAAATGTGAATGTGCCGATATTTAAGTAGGTTATGGTGTGTGAATGACGCTGGTTTTTCTATTTTTCACCCTCGTCATAAGGTAATAATGATATTAAACGCCCTGATGATGGAAAATTATTATGCAATAAAGCCGCATTTGGCGAGGGAACATATTATGTCGCTAAGGTTTTGATTTTACGTCTTCACCCTCCTGGCATAAAAGGAAAAATGTTGACCCGATGTTTATTGCAAGTAGCTCCATTCTGGTCAAAGATTCCTTATTCAGAGTGGTTTATATACATACCGCCGTTTACAGCAAAAGTCACAAGATGCTTTTGCCTATATCAGTCAATTTTAATAAGGAGGTTATGATGATATCAACACAGCATGGCCAGATGCCTGCTTTACAGAATGTAATAGACCCCCGGCGGGAGCAACGCCAAGCGGATTCCCGTGATGGCGCCGGCCAGGCGCCGGCATTAAGCACCATCATCGCGGTAAATTCAGCTAGCCAGAAATTCGAAGTCATCGCCGCGCTCACTATGGCTGTGGCGACTGTTGGCCAAATCGCCCTGGGGGTGAGCTTTATTGCGGTACGCAACGAGCGGGATGATTCATTAATCTATGGCGCGGCATTAGGCGCGGTTACCGGCGCTGTCGGTGGGCTTATAAGCGGCACATGGGCCGGCCGGTCATATATTGATGATGAAACACGCCAGCGGAATGTTATGAAGTTGAATATTTCATCTGCTACAGGAGGTATATGCGGCCTGCTTACGGGTCTGTTGGCCGGGGGAATGGAAGGGGCGGTATTATCTCATATTTTTTGATAGTTTCCCGTTGCGGGTGGATGCGCGAAGGAACGGCATACGCCACGGCCATAATTATTGGCGCGCTGGTGAATATCAATCCAGGTCATTTGGGCATGAGGAGTCTGTCTAATCTTTGCCGCCGGATATGGCGGTTTCGTCAGAGAATAACCGGCCGCTTATCGGAGGAGGGTTTGATTGATAAGGCTTTAGAGAAATAAGATATGTCATAATTTATCAGAATTAATTAATTCAATTATTTATCAAAAGGTTATTATCAAATTGAGGTTTTTCATTTTTAATATTTTCACTTGAATCCGGCGTAAAAAAATGCAATTATTGCGCAAATTTGTCTTATCTCTTTTGCAAGGTCTTTGGGAGCTGCCGGTATGAAACATTCCATGCTGCTGCGTTATAGCGTCGGGCATCTTTGCCTGATGTTATCCGATCTTTGCCCAAACGATCTTCGCCTCCGAAGCACACCCCTGCTCACCATGCGGTGAGGGTATCTCCCGGCTTCCTGTTAAGCAGTCGTAAAAACAGAGGTTGGCTCTGATTTTACGGATGCTTATCGGCTGCTGTTAATACCAGTATTTCCGATAACTTATTGTTTCCAGGTATGGAAACAATGGACATCTTAAGCGGGATGATACGTTGTTCTCCCTTCGCGTGCTCTTAGGCACATACACTCATCCTTAACCTTTGGGATAGGTGACATGAAATTATTAAAAATAGCAGCCAGTGCGGCCTTCGCCGATCGTTTGTCTACCGAGCGGGACATCGTGTTGCTGGATAACACTGATTTTTGCGATGTAGCGGCGCTGGTGGTGTCGGTCGCCGACGCGCGGGCGGGCGTGCTCAGTATTCTGCGCAATACCGGGCTGTCGATTCCGGCTTTTGTCGCCGTGGACGACAAGGCGCAGGCTGCTGATGTCATCCTGCCGCCGCAGACCGGCCTGCTTATCCTCAATGGCGCGCAACCCCATGGGCCGATACTTGAAGCCGCCGCCGCCAGCTACCAGCAAAGCGTGCTGCCGCCGTTTTTTTCCACGCTGACCCAATACGTGGCCATGAACAACAGCACCTTTGCCTGTCCCGGCCATCAGGGCGGCCAGTTTTTTCGCAAGCATCCGGCCGGGCGCCGGTTCTATGAATTTTTCGGCGAAAACATGTTTCGCGCCGATATGTGCAATGCCGATGTCAAACTGGGCGATTTGCTGATCCATGAAGGCTCGGCGAAAGAAGCGCAAAAGTTCGCCGCCAAGGTGTTCAATGCCGATAAAACCTATTTTGTGCTCAACGGCACGTCGTCGGCCAACAAGGTCGTCACCAACGCGTTGCTGACCCGTGGCGATCTGGTGCTGTTTGATCGTAATAACCATAAATCCGTTCATCATGGGGCCTTAGTCCAGGCGGGCGCGACGCCGGTCTATCTGGAAACCGCCCGCAACCCGTTCGGACTGATCGGCGGAATCGACGCCCATTGCTTTGATGAGCGTTACCTGCGTCGGCAGGTGGAGGAGATTGCTCCCTGGCGCGCCGGGCAGCAGCGTCCGTTCCGCCTGGCGGTGATACAGCTGGGCACCTATGACGGCACTATCTATAACGCGCGCCAGGTGGTGGATAAGATAGGCCATTTGTGCGATTACATCCTATTCGATTCCGCCTGGGTCGGCTACGAGCAGTTTATCCCGATGATGGAGCAGTGCTCGCCGTTATTGCTTGATCTTAATGAACATGATCCGGGCATTTTTGTTACCCAATCGGTGCATAAACAGCAGGCCGGTTTTTCGCAAACCTCGCAAATCCATAAAAAAGACGCGCATATCAAAGGGCAAAAACGCTTTTGCAATCATAAACGCTTTAATAACTCGTTTATGCTCCATGCTTCCACCAGCCCATTCTATCCCCTGTTCGCCGCGCTGGAGATTAATGCCAAAATGCATGAAGGCGCCGCGGGCCGGCGTTTGTGGCTGGACTGCGTTAAACTGGGTATTGATACCCGTAAGGACATGCTGGCGCAGTGCCGCCTTATCAAGCCGTTTATCCCCGCAAGCGTCGGTGGCAAGCGCTGGCAGGATCACGATACCGACGCCATGGCCCATGACGTGCGGTTCTTTGATTTTGTGCCGGGAGAATCCTGGCATGCGTTCAGCGGTTATACCGAGAACCAGTACTTTGTCGATCCCTGCAAACTGCTGCTGACCACGCCCGGCATTGATCGGATGAGGGGGAATTATTCGGCGTTCGGTATTCCGGCCACCATCCTCGCCACCTATCTGCGCGAAAATAATATCGTGCCGGAAAAATGCGATCTCAACTCGATCCTGTTTCTGCTGACGCCGGCGGAAGACGCGCCGAAAATGCGCAGGCTGACGGCGGCGCTGGTGCAGTTCGAACGTTATATCGAACAGGATGCGCCGTTAAGCGAGGTGTTGCCGAGCATCTGCGAAAAATATCCCGACCGTTACCGGGACTATACGCTGCGCCGCCTGTGCCAGGAAATGCACGATCTGTATGTCAGCTTCGACGTGAAGCAGCTGCAGCGGGAAATGTTCCGCCGTGATTACCTGCCCCAGGTGGCGATGAATCCGCAGGAAGCCAATATGGCCTTTGTGCGCGGCGATGTGGAACTGATCCCTATCAGTAAGGCGGAAGGCCGTATTGCCGCTGAAGGCGCGCTGCCTTACCCTCCGGGCGTGCTGTGCGTGGTGCCGGGCGAAGTGTGGGGCGGGGCGGCGCAGCGCTATTTCCTGGCGCTGGAGGAGGGGTTAAACCTGCTGCCGGGCTTTTCGCCGGAGTTGCAGGGGGTCTACGCGGTGCGGGAAGAGGACGGCGTGCAGCGTCTGTACGGCCACGTTATCGGCAACTAGTCCACAGCGGCCCCGTTGCCGGGGCCGCCATGCTGGCTATGGCGTCATTACCTAGCGGTAATGTTTCTGCAGGCTGCTCACCTTATACAGATAGCGCCGCGACTCGGCGGAAGGATGCTGGGTCGACAGTTTCTGGTACACCTCATCCGGGTCCAGGTCGTTGATAACCGAAAACGCCCGGTTCTTGTCGCTGGAGAACACCCGCAGCACGCTGCCCGCGCCGCCGTTATAGGCGGTGATCACCGCATAACGCCTGGAGGTGGGATTGACTATTCCCGCCAGGTAACTGGACTGCAGCAATGCCAGGTAGGCGGTGCCGGTATCGATATTGTTTTCCGGATCGAACAGGTAGCTGCGGCTCGGCTGACCCCATTTGCCCTTCATCTTGAACACGTCGCGTCCTGCGCTGTGCTGTACCACCTGCATCAACCCCAGCGCATCCGAGTGGCTGACCGCGTACGGGTTAAAACTGGATTCGGTCTGCATAATCGCCAGGATCAGCGACTGGTCGACGCCGTATTTCTGTGATGCGTTACGCACCATCGGCAGATATTTATGGGCGCGTTTATCCAGGTGGTTAGCCACCAGTTGGATGGTAACCGACCAGATTTGATGCAGGCCGGAGGTGCGCTGCTGCAGCCGGGTTTGCAGCAGGTAATCGGCGAAGTGGGCGGCGCGCCATTCCCAGCGGATGGGATCGCCGTTGTTATCCACCACCTGGCCGTACAGGAAGGGCTGCTTACTGATCTGGATATCGTTGACGTCGGAATACAGATCGATGGAGCCGGGGTTGTCGCCCATCAGCAGCGTGCTGATAATCGCCTGGCGCAGATGCGAGGCCGGATCGCCGGCGATGGTCTCGATGGTAATGGTCCCGGCGTCAAAATTGATATGGCTACGGGTCTGGTATTGATCGGTGTATTTGACGTAATCCTTCGGCCCGGCGATCAGGACCTCGTTTATGCCCCAAATATTTTCAATATTGTTGGCGAACTGCCCCATCAGAATATCAAACCCATTGGTATCTTTAACATAGGCCTCGGTATCTTCGGTCTTGTGGCTGGAGCACGAGAACAACAGGGGCGCTATTAACAGCAAAACTAATGTTTTCTTCATCTTACGGGCCGTGTCAGAACGAGATAGGCAAAATGGGCCTGCTTGTGCTCATTTAGTATTTATGCTTGAGGCGGCGTGTACCCTTCGACATGCACGTCCTGGCCTTCGAACAGAAACTTAATCATTTCCTGTTCCAATATCTTCCGGTCGGCGAGGTTCATCATGCTGAGCTTTTTTTCGTTGATAAGCATGGTCTGTCGGGTTTGCCACGTGGCCCAGGCTTCCTTGGAAATATTGTCAAAGATGCGTTGGCCCAATTCTCCGGGGTAGAACTTAAAATCCTGGCCTTCGGCCTCTCGTTTCAGAAAGGTACAATAGATGATTCTGCTCATTGTTATTCCTCTTCGTTGGCAGGATGGCGCAAGGCCGGGTGCCGCGGGCTGCCCGCCGGCGATTTTGCCACCTGCGATAACAGGCGTTCAACCGGCGCGGCCAACCCCACCGACGGCGGCTGCGCTAAGTTATACCAGAGTCCGGCGCCTTCATCCATGCAGCGCTGCTCGCCGTCCGTATTTAGCAGCACCGGGACGATATCCAGGTGGAAATGGCTGAAGGTATGGCGAAATGCCGTCATCTGCTCGCCCTTTTCTATATCCAGGCCGCGGCCCTGGAGCCAGGCGGCCAGATCCTGGCGCTGCGCAAACTGCGGGAAGCAAAATAATCCGCCCCATAGCCCGACCCCCGGGCGCTGTTCAAGCCAAATCCGCTGGCCGGACCGCAGCATCAGGAACCAGGCGGTTTTTTCCGGCATCACCTGGCGCGGCTTCTTGCCCGGATAGAGCGCCCAGCCGTGCGTGGCATAGGCCTCGCAGCCGGTATGCAGCGGACACAGCTCGCATTTCGGCCGCGTGCGGGTGCATACCAGCGCGCCAAGGTCCATCATGGCCTGGTTGAACTGCCCGACGCCGTCGGCGGGGGTCACTTGCGCGCTCAGGCTCCAGAGCCGCTGCTCGACCTCTTTTTTGCCGGGCCAGCCGCTTACGGCAAAATAACGCGCCAGCACACGCTTCACATTGCCATCAAGAATAGGATAATGCTGGCCAAGCGCCAGTGATAATACCGCGCCGGCGGTGGAACGGCCGATGCCGGGCAGGGCGGTAATGTCCGCAAAGGTGGAGGGAAACTCACCACCGTGCCTGTCGGCAATCAGTTGGGCCGCCTTGTGCAGATTGCGCCCGCGGGCGTAATAGCCAAGCCCGGTCCACAGGTGCAGCACTTCATCCTGCGGCGCCGCCGCAAGCGATGCCACCGTGGGAAATTTTGCCATAAAGCGCTGGAAATAGGGGATAACCGTGGCGACCTGGGTCTGCTGCAACATGATCTCCGACAGCCAGACCTTGTACGGCGTCTTGTCCAACTGCCAGGGGAGTGTTTTGCGCCCGAAGCGCCGGTACCAGTCCAGCACTTGTTGCGCGAACAGTTGCGCTTGTTTCATCAGTGGGGTATTACTCTCCGGCTGGTCAAGGTGTGAAAATATCAGGCTGCGATTCCAGCACAGAGTTGCCATACTGTAAACAGGAACTTTCCGCTAGCGCCCACTTGCTAATCAACGCTATCTTTGCATAATGCGCGATTGCCAATTAATTTGCCGACAATGAAACCACTATGAGCAATGACGTTATCTCCCATGAATTTGACGACCAGGGACGGCCGCTGCGCCGCATCCGCAGCTTTGTCCGCCGCCAGGGCCGCCTGACCAAAGGGCAGCAGCTGGCGATCGACCAGTTGCTGCCGGTCATGGGCGTCGAATACCGGCCTGAACCGATTGCGCCGGTTACTTTATTCGGCCGCGAGGCGCCGCTTACGCTTGAGATCGGATTTGGCATGGGCGCGTCATTGGTGGAGATGGCGGCGGCGCATCCGGAACAGGATTTCCTGGGCATCGAGGTGCATCTGCCCGGCGTCGGCGCCTGCCTGCTGAGCGCGCGCGAAGCGGGCATCGGCAATCTGCGGGTGATGTGTCACGACGCGATTGAAGTGCTGGAGCATATGATCCCGGACCAAAGCCTGGCCCTGGTGCAACTTTACTTCCCCGATCCCTGGCACAAGGCGCGTCATAATAAACGGCGCATCGTGCAGACGCCGTTTGCCGAACTGGTTGGGCGCAAGCTGCGGGCCGGCGGCGTATTCCATATGGCCACCGACTGGCAGCCCTACGCCGTGCATATGCTGGCGGTGATGAGCGAGATGGCGCAATTCCATAATCTATCCGACCAGGGGGACTATGTACCGCGTCCCGATTTCCGGCCGCTCACCAAGTTCGAGCAACGGGGCCAGCGGCTGGGCCACGGGGTTTGGGATTTAATGTTCGAAAAAAGTGTCTGATGTTTGACCTTTATTTTCAGGAGAACGTATGTTGCGCAAAGCAGTTCTGGGTATCTTGATGTTAACCGCCTGGCAGGCGCAGGCGGATTATCAGTGCCAGGTAAAACCGCAGGACGATATCTTTATCACCGCGCAGAGCGTGCAGGTGGTGGGGGCCAGCGGCAACCTGACCATCGGCCGCAATGGCGATGTGACGCGTAACGGCCAACCGGTGGCGCTGGATGCGGACACGCGCCGGCAGGCGGTGGATTACCAGGCGGAGATACGCCGGCAGTTGCCCTGGATTGACAGCGGCGCCCAGGCCCACCTGGAAAAGGGCCGCGTGGCGCTGGATCGGGTTATCGTGCAGCAGTTGGGCAGCGACAGCAACGTGCGCAACCGCCTGACCACCCTCGATAAACAGCTTAAGCAGCAGATGAACCGTATTCTGGAGCATCGCAGCGAAGGCCTGGCTTTTCATCACCAGGCCATTGACCAGGTGCGGCAGGATGGCCAGAGCATCGTGCAGCAAAGCATGGGCGGGGTGGTGCAGGACAGTCTCAACGAGATGGGCGTCAAGCAGGCGATGAACGCCGCCACCGGCAGCAGCCCGCTACAGTCGGTGATGGGTAACCTGGGCGGATTGCAAAAGGCGATCCAGGCGGAATGGGGCAACCAGGAACAGGAATTCAGGCAGTTCGGCGACCAGGTCTGCCAGCGGGTGACCAATCTTGAACGCCAGCGCGGCGACCTGCTGAAATCCCTGGGGCAATAACCCGCTCAGTCCATAAACAGTTCCAGCAGCGGATTGAGGAACAGTTTGCCTTTTTCCGTCACCTGCCATTCAGCCGCGCTCTCGGTGATGTATCCCCCGGCCAGCGCGCTATCCAGCGCCGCGCGCGCCGTGCTTTCATCCAGCCCGGTAAACGCGGCGTATTCCAGGCGTGGCGTCGGCTCCAGCAGACGAAAGCGGTTCATGAAAAATTCAAACGGCAAATCTTCCGCCGCCACCGCATAACGTTTGTCCAGGTATTTCCCCTGCATATAGCCGCGCGGATGACGCACTTTCACCGTGCGCAGCACAGGTCCGTCGGCCTGGGTTAATTTGCCGTGGGCGCCGCAGCCAATCCCCAGGTAATCGCCAAAACGCCAGTAGTTGAGATTGTGGCGGCATTGGAAACCGGGCCTGGCATAGGCTGAGGTTTCATACTGCCGGTAACCGGCGGCCGACAGCAGCTCATTTCCCTGCTGGTAGATATCCCATAGCGCGTCGTCGTCGGGCAATAAAGGCGGACGCGAGCCGAATAGCGTGTTCGGCTCTATGGTCAACTGATACCAGGACAGGTGCGGCGGCTCAAGCGCTATGGCCTGGCGCAGGTCGTCCAGCGCCTGCGCCAGCGTTTGGTCGGGCAGGCCGTGCATCAGGTCCAGGTTAAAGCTGCCGAGCTCCAGGCCGGCGGCCAGGAGGGCCGCGCGCCGGGCCTCTTGCGCGTCGTGGATCCGGCCGAGGCGCAGCAGTTTTTCCGGCTGGAAACTTTGCACGCCGATGGAAATACGGTTAACTCCCGCCTGCTGGTAGCCGCGAAAACGGTCGGCCTCGACGGTGCCGGGATTGGCTTCCATGGTGATTTCCGCCGAGGGGCTCACCGGCAGCCGCGCGCGCACGCCGTCGAGCAAAAGCTGCATTGCCCGCGCGCTGAGCAGGCTGGGGGTGCCGCCGCCGATGAAGATAGTGCTGATTTCCCGGCCGCCGGTAAAACCCGCATCCTGATCCAGGTCCGCCAGGAGGTGGCCGACGTACTCCTCGTGCGGCACGTCGCCTTTCAACGCATGGGAATTGAAATCACAGTAAGGGCATTTTTGCACGCACCACGGGATATGGATATACAGGCTTAGCGGCGGCAAATTACGCATGGCGCAGGGCGTCCAGCAGCAGCGTCAGCGCCTGGCCGCGATGGGATACGCGCTGTTTTTCCGCGCGCGTCATCTGGCCTGCGGTGCGGTTTTCGCCCGGCAGGTAAAATACCGGATCATAGCCGAAGCCGCCCGTGCCTGACGGCGCCCGGCTGATAACGCCGCGCCAGCCGCCGTGGCAGACCAGGGGCGTGGGATCAAGCGCATGGCGTAGATAAACCAGTACGCAGTGGAAACTGGCGCCGCGCTGGTCATCCGGCACGTCCCGCATGACGTCGAGCAATTTTTCCAGGTTTTGCCGATCGGAGGCCGCCGCGCCTGCGTAGCGGGCGGAATAAATGCCCGGCGCGCCGCCAAGGCTGTCCACCGCCAATCCCGAATCATCGGCGATGGCCGGCAGGCCGGTGGCCGCCGCCGCATGGCGCGCCTTGAGAATGGCGTTTTCAATAAAGGTCAGGCCGGTCTCCTCGGCGGAGTCGACCCCGAGGGTGGTTTGCGCCACCACGTCCAGGCCGAAATCCGCCAATAAGTCCGCCAGCTCGGCCACTTTGCCGGCGTTGCCGGTGGCCAGTACCACTTTTTGCATATCCTCTGTCCACCATGGGTTATTCAAGTATCAGGCGCGGAAAAACCCGGCGCCGGCGATGCCCGCCTCAGGCATCGGCGGCGTTGTCCGCCAGCAGTTGCGCGATAAGCGCGGGCAGGCGCGCGGGTTCGCTTATGCGTAGCTGTTTATGGCGGCCCAGTTCGCCTTTTTCTATCATAACCCGGCTCTTGGCCACGCCAAACTGTTTGGCCATAAAACGGGTGAGATGTTCGTTGGCCTGGCCGTCCACCGGCGGCGCGGTGATGGCAACCTTGATTTCGTCGCCGTGCGGGCCGACCAGCCGATCGCCACTGGCTTTCGGCTGGATATAAAGTCGCAATACCACGTCGCCCGCGTCGAGCCAGGCGCAGGTCACAGCCGGTACCACAGCGTCGGGAACAGATCCATGCCCATGTAGTTGAATAAATACAGGATCAGGATCACCACCATCGCGGAGAAATCAATGCCGCCCATGGCGGGAATAATGCGGCGCACCGGCGCCATCAGCGGCTCGCTAAGCTGGTAGAGCACCTGATCCATCGGGCTGCGCCCCTGGCTTATCCAGCTCATTAACGAGCGGATGATAATCACCCAGAAAATCAGCTGGCCGGCTGATTTTATCAGCGTCAGCAAACCCACCAGCAGATACAGCGGGTCGGGCGTCACGCCGCCGAGCTGGATCAGCATTTCCAGCGGAAACTTCAGCGTGGCCAGGATAAACGCCAGCAGCAGCGACGCCGTATCGATGGGACCCAGGGAGGGAATAACCCGGCGCATGGGTTTGATAACCGGCTGGGTGATTTTAACGATAAATTGTGAAAACGGATTATAAAAGTCGCAACGGGTCCACTGCATCCAGATGCGCAGCAGCAGCACCATGATATAAAAATCAAATAGCGTCTTGACCAGAAACGTCAGCGTCAGCATAAGAGGGTAATATCCTTAATAGCGTTAAAATGCACGATTACGGCAAAAAAAATCAGAATAATTTTTCCATCTCTTCAGCGCGCGCAACCGCGGCTTGCATGGCGTCGGCTACGGTACGCGCCAGCTGATGTTGTTCTAATACCTCTACCGCGGCGGCGGTGGTGCCTCCTTTGGACGTCACATTCCGCCTGAGCGTGGCGAAAGGCGTGGCGGCATTGGCGTCTGCCAGGGCGGCGGCGCCGGCGGCGGCCTGACGGACCAGCAGGCTTGCCGTCTCCTGGTCAAAACCCATCCTGACCGCTTCCCGCTGCATGGCTTCCATAAACAGGAAAAAATAGGCCGGCGCGCTGCCCGCCGCCGCGATAACGCCGTTAATACCGCTTTCCTCCTCCACCCAGCATACTTTACCCACCGCCGTCATCAGATCGGCGGTAAAGTCGCGATCTTCCCGGCCGACCTGCTCCGGGGCATACAGACCGCTCATGCCCTTGCCGATCAACGACGGGGTATTGGGCATGATGCGCACGATGGTTAACGGCTCGCCGAGCAGGGCGTAAAACCGGCTAACGTTAACACCGGCGGCGATGGAAAGCACCAGTTTGCCGGAAAAATCCATTCCCTGGCGCAACTGCGCGCAAACCTCGGCCATTAACTGCGGTTTTACCGCCAGGACCACCACCTCCGCCCGGCTGGCGCCCGCCAGGTTATCGGCGCTCTCACGCACGCCCAGGCGGGCGGCAAGCCGCTGGCGGTTGTCCGGCGACGGCGCGCAGACGGTGATTAAATCCGCCGGGTAGCCGGTGGCGACCAGACCGGCGACGATGGCCTGGGCCATGTTGCCCGCGCCGATAAAGGTGATTCTACGCTGTTGCATGCTATTCCTCATGGTAATGGGTTAAGCCGTCGGCGCCTGGTAGTCCCTGGCGCCGAAAATCGCGGTGCCGATGCGCACCAGGGTACTGCCGGCGGCGATGGCGGCCGGCATATCGTCGGTCATACCCAACGACAGCGTATCGGCGTCGGGATGACGATGGCGCAGATCGGCAAATAATGCCGCCATTTGCCGGAAAACCGCCAACTGGCGCTGATAATCCGCCTGCGGGGCGGGAATGGCCATCAGGCCGCGCAGCCGCAGCCTGGGCAGCTCCGCCACCAGGGCGGCCAGTTCCGGTAGCCGGTCGGGCGCAATGCCCGACTTGCTCGCTTCGCCGCTGATGTTGATTTGAATCAGCACATTGAGCGGCGCCATCGACGCCGGCCGCTGGTTGTTCAGGCGTTGCGCCAGTTGCAGCCGATCCAGGGTATGCAGCCAGTCGAAATGCTCCGCCACCAGCCGGCTTTTATTCGACTGTAGCGGGCCGATAAAGTGCCAGCTCAGCGCGGGGGTAAATGCGTTCTGCTGGAAATAGCTGATTTTTTCCAGGCCTTCCTGGACGTAGTTTTCCCCAAAGGCGGTTTGGCCCGCCCTGATGGCTTCTTCGATAGCCGTCACAGGTTTGGTTTTACTTACCGCGAGCAGGGTGATCTGTTGCGGATCGCGGCCGCATTGCCGCGCAATCAACGAGATTCGTTCTGTTACCTGCTGTAGATTCTGCTCGATAGTACTCATGGTTTCAGGAGGTCATATGGATATTGATGAACTGGTGGCTCTTAGTGTAAAGCATAATGCGTCCGATCTGCACCTTTGTCCCGGCCAGGCGCCGATACTGCGAATCGACGGCGGCTTGAGCTGCCTGGAACGGCAGCCGCCGGTGCGGGAAGAGTGGGTCATCGCCTGCGCCGACCGTTTACTGGATGAGCGCGGGCGCCGGCAACTGGCGCGTGACGGCCAGGCCGACTGCGCGGCCACCGCATATGGCCGCCAGCGGCTGCGCTGCCACTTTTTCCGGCAGCGCACCGGCACGTCGGCCACCTTTCGCATCATACCCACGCAAAGTCCGTCGCTGGCCGACCTGGGCATCCCGCTTATGATAAAGGGGCTGCTCAAACAGCCGCAGGGGCTGCTGCTGGTCACCGGCGCCACCGGCAGCGGCAAATCCAGCTCCATGGCGGCCATGGTGGAATACCTTAACCTGCACCGCCGGCTGCATATCATCACTTTGGAAGAACCTATCGAGTATATTCATTCGTCCGGGCGCAGCCTGATTCAGCAGCGGGAAATCGGCGGCCACTGCCAGGATTTCAACGCCGGGCTGCGGGCCGCCATGCGCGCGGATCCGGACGTGATCCTGTTGGGGGAACTGCGCGATGAGGCGGGCATCCGCCTGGCCCTGAGCGCCGCCGAAACCGGGCATTTGGTCCTGGCCACCCTGCATGCCCGCCACGCCGCCCAGGCGGTGGACCGGCTGCTGGATGTGTTTTCCGCCAATGAACGCGCTTTTGCCCGCGGCCAACTGGCGGGCAGCCTGCTTGGGATCATGGCGCAAAGGCTGGTGGCCAGGGAGCAGGGCGGGCGCATGGGGCTGTTTGAGCTGATGATAGCCACTCCCGCCGTGCGCAACCTTATCCGCGACGGCAAAACCCATTTGCTGCCGGGGCTGTTGCAGGCCGGCAATGCGCACGGCATGCAGACTTTTGAGCAAAGCTACCGGCGTATCACCTCCGGCGACTATCTCTACCAGTAAAAAAATGCGTGATGCGCACCAGGGGGCGAGGGCATAACCATTGCAAAAGCGGGGAGGTAGTATAAAATCGCCGAAAACCGGCGCGCATGGCGGATTATGAACCGATATAGACGCCAAATAACGGCAAACGCCAAGAAAAAACGAGAAAAAAATGAGAAAAGTAACCTGGATTTTTATACTGATTGCGCTGGCGGTATGGTACTTCACTTCAAAGCAATAACGAATCAACCGCGCCGGAGGGTTTCTTCCCGTCCTGGTTTTTTTGAAACCGCTGGCGATATTCCCGTGGCGAGACGCCAAAGGACTGGTTAAACACCACGGAAAAATAATTGCTGTCGTCAAAACCACAGCGTGCCGCCACCTCGCCGATGGTCTGTTGCCCGTGGCGCAGCAAGTCCATGGCCTTGCACAGTCTTAATTGCCGTAAATACTGATTAACCCCGAAGCCGGTCTGCTGCTTGAACACCGCTTTAAGGCTACGGGCATTAAGCTGGTGCCGCCGGCAAAAGTCCTCCAGCCGGAAAGGCTGTTCGATGCTGACGCGCAGCGCCATCAGCAGTAAATCCAGCTGTTCGGCGTCGGAAAGCAACGGGCTGTCGGGGGCGTGGCGAAACCGCTTCAACAGCAGCGCCACCTGCAGGAATAATGCTTCGCTCAGCAGGACGGACAGCGGATCGGTTTTCATGCATTCCCGCGCCAGCGCGTCCACCTCGCGGCGCAGGACCGACATGCCGGGCGTGCTCAGCCGCCAGTACCGTTGCTCCTGCGCCGCGTCCTCGCCCGGCAGCAGCGCTTCCCAATCAGCGGACAGGGTCAGCCGGCGGCGGCAATAAAGAATATTTTCCAGCTCCAGCTCGTTGGCCGACTCATAGCTATGGCGATCGCGGGCATTGACGTAGAACAGATCGCCGCAGGTAATGGCATAGGGCACATCATTAAGGATATGCAGCCCATTGCCGCGCCAGACAATCACCAGTTCGTCAAAATCATGATAATGCGTGGGGAAAATCGGCTGCGGATGACGATCCGCCACCGTGATTGCATTTTTATCCGACAGGAAATAATCGGTGGTACTCAACTTCAGGTTAGACACCATCAGACTCCCTCAGCGCCTGGGCAAGAGAGGGAGCATGGCATAACGGGCGCAATAAAAATTTGAGACTGGCGACAATTGTCATATTTTTCCGCCAGCTACCGGCGATCAGTGTTCACCATGGCGCAGCATTTTGGGCGAGTGGGAAAACTCACGCCGGAACTGTGTGGAAAAATGATTACTGTCGCTGAAACCGCAGGCATGGGCTATCTCGGTAATGGTTTTGTCGCTCTCCAGCAGCCGCTTGCGCGCTTCCAGCAGGCGCAGCCGGTTAAGGTAACGCTGGGGCGTCATGCCGGTCTGCTGTTTCAACTGGCGGTGCAGCGTGCGCAGCGGCAGTGAAAACTGCTCGGCCAGCGACATCCAGTCGATATCGTTGCAGAAATTATGCTGCAGCCAGCGCAACAGGTCGCGCAGGCGCTGTTCGCGATCCCCTTCGCCCTGGCTTTGGAAACAGCCATGGCGCAGCATGATCAAAAGCTGTAAAAACTGCCCTTCGCTGGCGGCAATGCCTTCGGGAGAGGTATCCTTCGTCAGGTCGGCCAACTGCTGGATAAATTGTCTGGCCTGCTGCATGCCCGCATGGTTTATCTGCCAGTTGACCTGGCTGTCCGGCAGGTTCTGGGCCGGCAGGAACCGGCTGATGTCGGTTAAAAACCGGAATCCATGCGGTGAGCGATAAAGCACGTTGGTCATTATCAGCTCATCGACATTCTCAAATAAATGGTGATCGTCCGCGCGGATAAAGCATACGGTGCCGCTATTCAACACATAGGGCTGATCGTTGAAAACGTGAATGCCCGACCCTTTTTCCACCAGGACTATTTCCCAGAAATCGTGATAATGCTCAGGGAACGCCGTTTGCGGCACCCGTGGTTCTATGGTGACCGTCGCGTCTTTGGAAATAAAAAAATCATCACCACAAAGTAGCGTCATCTTCGGCACCTTACCGTTATCCGGAGCTTATATCCTCGCCATATTCCACGCGGCGGGTGCATTGACCCCATCCGCCCACCCCGGTGGCCATGCTTCCGGGATAAGCGGGGTTGCCGCCTTCGCGCAACGCGAAATAGCTAGAGTCGAAATAGCTAAAGTATAGTACGGCGCCTGGCAGGGGGCGTGCCTTGAATATATGACCGTCATCGCAGACTTTAAGGTTATTTTTTAAAGATTGAGCGGGGAATATTCAAAATTGAGGTCGGGATCACAGGCGGGTATAAATCATCCATTTCATCACCTGCGGTTATTTTCCGTGAGTAAACTAATACTGTTTATGTGATCGATTTCACATTCATCTTGACTATTCTGCCACCGGCCCTGCCATGTTGGCATTCACCGGAAGGTGGCGTTCGTTTATTGTTAATACACTGCCGGTCATAGAATGAAAGAGGATATTCACTATGGCCGTACGAAATTGCGTAGCTGTCGACCTCGGTGCGTCCAGTGGCCGGGTCATGCTGGCTCAATGGCATTCAGCCGCGCAAAAATTAACGCTTAAACAAATCCACCGTTTCCCCAACACCTTTATTGCCGTCGACGGGCACGACTGCTGGGATCTGGACCAGTTGGAAAGGGAGATTCTCACCGGCCTGGCCCTTGCGGAAAAAGACGGCGCCATGATCGACAGTATCGGTATCGATACCTGGGGCGTGGATTACGTGCTGCTGAACGCCCAGGGCGAACGGGTAACCTGCCCGGTGTCTTATCGCGATCACCGCACCGACGGCGTTATGTCCGCCGTGCTGGCCGATTTGGGACGCGAGCAGGTTTACCGGCTCACCGGCATTCAGTTCTTATCTTTCAATACCCTGTATCAGCTAAAGGCCTGGCGCCGGCAACAGCCCGGCGGCCTTGACCCGGCGGCGCATATGCTGATGATTGCGGATTATTTTTGCTTTCGGCTGACCGGCGCGCTCAATTGGGAATATACCAACGCCAGTACTACCCAAATGCTTAACCTTGCCACCGGCGACTGGGATCCCTCGCTGCTCGAATACCTGGGCATCCCGGCGCGCTGGCTGGGCAAACCCACGCAGCCCGGTAATACGCCAGGCTACTGGCTTAGCCCGGGCGGCCAGAGGGTGCCGGTCATCGCCGTGGCGTCCCATGATACCGCCAGCGCCGTGGTGGCCGCGCCGTTGCATGGCGACGGCTGCGCCTACCTGAGTTCCGGTACCTGGTCGCTGATGGGCATCGACAGCGATCGTCCGTTTAACGACGACCGCGCGCTGGCGATGAATATCACCAACGAGGGCGGCATCAACGGGCGCTATCGGGTATTGAAAAACATCATGGGATTATGGCTGCTGCAGCGGGTATGCCGCGAACTGGCGATAACGGACCTTGAGTCCTTGCTGGCGCACGCCGCCGCCCGGCCTGCCTGCCGGAGCCTTATCAATCCCAACGCTGAACAATTTATCAATCCCCGGTCGATGGTTGCGGCCATCCGCCAGACCTGCCGGGAACAGCTCCAGCCGGTGCCGGAGGATGCCGCCGCGCTTGCGCGCTGTATTTTCGACAGCCTGGCCATGCTGTACCGGCAGGTGCTGCTGGAACTGGGCCGGCTGCGCGGCGCGCCGTTAAACCGGCTGCATATTGTCGGCGGCGGTTGCCTGAACCCTTTGCTTAACCAGCTTTGCGCCGACAGCTGCCGGATACCGGTTACCGCCGGGCCGGTGGAAGCCTCGGCGCTCGGCAATATCGGCTGCCAGCTGATGGCGCTGGGAGACGTGCCCGACGTCGCCCGCTGGCGCGATGTTGTGGAATCCAATTTCCCATTACGTCATTACACCCCCGGCCCCGATACCCATTTCGCCACGCACTGGCAACGTTTTTTGGCGCTCTGCCATCTGAAAGAGGAAACTTTATTATGAGTCAATCCATTGAACAAGCCTGGATCCTGGCTAAACAGCGGTTTGCGGATATCAATGTCAACGTGGAGGGCGCGCTCGAATTACTCGATACCCTGCCGATATCCATGCACTGCTGGCAGGGCGATGACGTGGCCGGGTTTGAAAATACGGGCGGCGCGCTGACCGGCGGCATTCAGGCCACCGGCAATTATCCCGGCAAAGCGCATAACGCCCGGGAGCTGCGCGCCGACCTCGAGCAGGCGTTCAGCCTGATCCCCGGACCCAAGCGGCTCAACCTGCACGCCATCTACCTGGAGGCCGACGGCAAGGTGGAACGCAATGAAATCGAGCCGAAGCATTTTTCCAACTGGGTCGGCTGGGCGCGTGAACAACATCTGGGGCTGGATTTCAACCCCACCTGTTTCTCCCATCCGCTGAGCGCCGACGGGTTCACCCTGTCCCACGCCGACGACGGCATCCGCCGGTTCTGGATTGAACATTGCCGGGCCAGCCGCCGCGTCTCGGCCTATTTTGGCCGGGAGCTGGGCACGCCGTCGGTGATGAATATCTGGATCCCCGACGGTATGAAGGATTTGACCATCGATCGCCTGGCCCCCCGCCAGCGCCTGCTGGAGGCGCTGGATGCCGTGATGGCGGAAAAGCTGGACCGCAACCACCATATCGACGCGGTGGAAAGTAAATTATTCGGCATCGGCGCGGAAAGTTATACCGTCGGCTCCAGTGAATTTTATCTCGGTTACGCCACCAGCCGCGGCACCGCCCTGTGCCTGGACGCCGGGCATTTCCATCCCACCGAGATGATTTCCGACAAGATTTCCAGCGCCATTCTGTTTGTGCCGCGCCTGCTGCTGCACGTGAGCCGCCCGGTGCGCTGGGACAGCGACCATGTGGTGCTGCTGGACGATGAAACCCAGGCCATCGCCACTGAAATCGTGCGCCAGAAACTGTTCAACCGGGTACATATCGGCCTGGATTTCTTTGATGCCTCCATTAACCGTATCGCCGCTTGGGTCATCGGCACCCGCAATATGAAAAAAGCGCTGCTGCGCGCGCTGCTGGAGCCAACCGAAGAGCTGCGCCAACTGGAGCTGCGCGGCGACTATACGGCGCGCCTGGCGCTGCTGGAAGAGCAGAAATCGCTGCCCTGGCAAGCGGTGTGGGACAAATACTGCCAATTGCACAATGTACCGGTAGGCGGCGATTGGCTGCAATCGGTACGTGAGTATGAACGCGCAACGTCAACAACACGCAAAGGATAACAAGCTATGCAAACAATACTCACTTCCTGGTTTGTGCAGGGAATGGTCAAGGCCACCACCGACATGTGGCTCAAAGGCTGGGATGAACGCAACGGCGGCAACGTCAGCCTGCGCCTGACCCCGGAAGACGTGGCGCCGTACCGGGATGAGTTCACGCCCCGGCCGCGCACCGAAGCGCTGACCGAGCCGGTGCCTGAGCTGGCCAATACCTATTTTCTGGTGACCGGTTCAGGTAAATTTTTCCGCAACGTCCAGCTATCGCCATCGGATAACCTGGTGTTGCTGCGGGTGAATGCCGCGGGCGATGGCTACAGCATTCTGTGGGGCCTGACCGCCGGCGGACTGCCGACCTCGGAACTGGCGTCCCATTTCCAGTCGCACGTGGTGCGCAAAGAGGTGACGCAGGGCAGCGGGCGGGTGATTATGCACTGTCATGCCACCAATCTGATCGCCCTGAGTTTTGTGCTGAAGCTGGACAGCGCGCATTTTACCCGCGAACTGTGGGAAGGCAGCACTGAATGCCTGGTGGTGTTCCCCGACGGCGTGGGCATCGTGCCCTGGATGGTGCCCGGCACCGATGGCATCGGCAACGCCACTTCGGCGCAAATGCGCTCCCATTCGCTGGTGCTATGGCCATTTCACGGCATTTTTGCCAGCGGACCGACGCTTGATGACGCCTTTGGACTTATCGATACCGCGGAAAAAGCGGCCGAGATCATGGTTAAAGTGCGCTCCATGGGCGGTAAAAAGCAGACCATCAGCCGTGACGAACTGATTGCGTTGGGGCAGCGTTTCGGCGTTACGCCGATGGCTGCGGCGCTGGACGTCGAGTAGGCGCCCGCGCCGGGCGTGACCGGCGTTAACGCGCCCGGCGGTAAGGCGGGCCGGCCCACGCCGGTTCTCCCCCATTATTGAGAAGAGCGTTAATCATGATCACAAAGGCCTTTGTCATGCAGGTCAATCCTGACGCCCACGAGGCGTACCGGCGGCGTCACAATCCCATCTGGCCGGAGCTGGAACACACCCTTAAAGACCACGGCGCTCATCATTACAGCATTTTTATGGACGAGGAGCGGCATTTGCTGTTCGCGTATGTGGAAATTGAGTCACAGGCGCGCTGGGACGAGGTGGCCGCCACCGAGGTGTGCCGGCGCTGGTGGAAACATATGACCGACGTGATGCCGGCCAATGCGGATAACAGCCCGGTAAGCCGCGAGCTGCGGCCGGTTTTTTATCTGGAGTGAGTGATGCAACCTGGACAGGATGCCCAGGCATGGGCGTTAGCGGGCAATCATGACCTGGGAGGATGGCGCACCGCCAGCAACCGCTCGAACCAGCTTTCCAGGATCACCACCGCCGACCCGGCGTCGACCCGGCCCTTGTTTAACGCACGATAGCCGCCGCGCTCGAACAGATCGGCGCGCGCTTCGACGGTGCTCAGGCGTTCATCGTGCAGCACCACCTCGAAACCAAAACGGCCGTGCAGCCGGCCGGCGAATTTACGCGCCTTGACCGTCAGCGGCTGTTCGGTGCCGTCCATATTCAGCGGCAGCCCCACCACAATTACATCCGGCTGCCATTCCCGCAGGAGTTTTTCCACCGCCAGCCAGTCCGGTACGCCTTCCTGGGCCTTGAAGGCCGCCAGGGGACGGGCGGTGCAGGTGACTTCCTGGCCGATAGCCACGCCGATGCTTTTGGTGCCGAAATCAAACGCCATCATGGTACGGTTGGTCATCAGGCGTGGCCCGCTTCGTTGGCGATATTATGGATATCGATACCCAGCTTTCTCGCCGCATCGCGCCAGCGCGACGCAATGGGCGTGCGAAACAGGATATCGCTGTCGGCCGCAATGGTCAGCCAGGCATTTTCCAATAATTCCTGTTCCAGCTGCCCTTTGTCCCAGCCGGCATAACCCAGCGCCACCAGAACATCCTGCGGCTGCTGCGCGGTCCCGAGGGTTTCGAGCACATCCTTGGAGGTGGTAATCATGGTTTCGTCGGAGATGCCGATGCTGGAGCCGAATCCCTCGCGGGGGGTATGCAGGATGAAACCCCGATCGTCCGCCAGCGGGCCGCCGGCGAATACCGGTTTATCCAGGCGGATCGCCGGATCGCGCTCGGCCGGCATGATCTTGAGTTTGTGCAGCACGGTTTCGACGGTGAACTGCTCGACCGGTTTGTTGATGACGAGTCCCATGGCCCCGTCGTCGTTATGCTCGCAGATATAAATCACCGCGCGTTTGAACATAGGGTCTTGGAGTGAAGGCATGGCGATAAGAAAGTGATGCTGTAAATTCATTCTGTTTTTTTAAGGTGATTAGTTTAATAAATAGGCGAACAGCAGTATGCGGCTAATTGATGGATATGTCACTGGCCGCAAGCGAATTACGCCCGCGGCCCGTGTAAATCAGCTTTTGCTCTAGCGGCCCAAGCGTTTCTCGATGGCATCCATCAGCATGCCGGTAATGGAAATGGGAAAGGCGGCTTCGATTTCCCGCACGCAGGTCGGACTGGTGACGTTAATTTCCGTCAGCTTATCGCCGATAATGTCCAGACCGACAAAAATCAGCCCTTTTTCTTTCAGGATCGGGCCGACATCGCGGGCAATCTTCCAGTCGCTTTCCGTTAACGGCCGCGCCTCTCCGCGTCCGCCCGCCGCCAGGTTGCCGCGCGTTTCACCCGTTTTGGGAATGCGCGCCAGGCAGTAAGGCACCGGCTCGCCGTCCACTACCAGCACCCGTTTGTCGCCATCCTTGATTTCCGGCAGGAAGTTTTGCGCCATGCAAAAATGCTGGCCGTAGCCGGTCAGGGTTTCGATAATCACCGATAGGTTGGGATCGTCTTTTTTTACCCGGAAGATCGAGGTGCCGCCCATGCCGTCCAGCGGTTTGAGGATAATGTCGCCATGTTCGTGCCAGAAGGCGCGGATATGATCGTCGCGGCGGCTGACCAGGGTGTCGGGGGTATGGTGGGCAAACCAGGCGGTAAACAGCTTTTCGTTGCAATCGCGCAGGCTGCGCGGCTTGTTGACGATAAGCGCGCCTTTGTCTTCCGCCCGCTCGAGGATATAGGTGGCGTAGATAAATTCGGTATCGAACGGCGGATCCTTGCGCATCAGGATGACGTCGAGATCGCCCAGATCGATATCCTGTTCGCCGTGGAAACTATACCATTCGTCATAGTCCTGTTTTACCGCCAGCAGGCGGGTGCTGGCGCGCGCTTCGCCGCCGCGCAGGTACAGCGAGCTCATTTCCATGTAATGGATTTGCCAGCCGCGGCGTTGCGCTTCGAGCAGCATGGCGAAACTGGTGTCTTTTTTAATGTTGATGGAGGATATGGGATCCATCACGATGCCGAGCTTTAACATTTGTTTCTCCTTTAACCCAGATCGCCGAAACGCACCTGCAGTGCGGTAATGACGGTGAGCGCTGTGGTTTCTGTGCGCAAAACACGGGGCCCCAGCTGGATTTCGGTAAATCCATGGCTTGAGGTCATGGTTATTTCTTCCGGGGACAGGCCTCCCTCCGGACCAATCAGCAGCCGCACCTTGTCCACCGGCAGCGGCAGGGTATTGATACTGTTCGCGGCGCGCGGGTGCAGGTTGAGCTTTAACCCTTCGTCCCGCTCGGCGCACCAGGCTTCAAGGTCCATGGCTTCCCGAATCAGCGGCAGGCTGTTGCGGCCGCACTGCTCGCAGGCGGCGATGGCGATTTTGCGCCATTGCTGGATTTTTTTCGCCATGCGTTCGTGGTCCAGCTTGACCCCGCAGCGCTCGGAAAACAATGGCGTAATGACATTCACCCCTAATTCGATGGATTTCTGGACGGTGAATTCCATCTTCTCACCCCGGGACATCACCTGGCCTAAATGCAGCTGCAACGGGGACTCGACATTTGCCGGACGCGAGGCGATGATATTGGCCGTAATGCTTTTTTTCCCCGCCGCGGCAATCTGTGCCTCGAAGATGTGATTGCTGCCGTCGAACAGATGCAGCAATTGTCCTTCGGACATGCGCAGCACGCGCGTCAAATGGTGCGCGGCGTCTTCGTCGAGCGCCACGACGCCCTTGGCCGGGAGCGGGCCGGGATGATAAATACGGGGTATTCGCATGCTTCTCTCGTTTTTAATCCTGATGGGTGCGCTACGCGTGATTTTACCGGGCCATGATGCCCGTTCCAGGCTTATGTGCCAATCTGTCAGAAGTATTGACGCTAAGCCAGCGGTTTTATCACTGGCAAGCCCGCTGAATATAAGGGTTGGCGTTGCCCTGCACCTTTTCAATGCGCCGGTTGCGTTCGCATTCCCAGGCGGTGACCGGGTACTGCCGATCCCAGACGTCGAACAGCTGGTTTTGCTGGCTTGAGATACGCAGATGATAACGGTCGCGCATATAAAAATAGGTGCGGGCAATGGCGCCGCGCGCACGCGCCGGCGGTTCGGCCTGGCGGTTCTTGAAGTCGATTTTCATGGCGCACTGGCCGTATTGTCCCTCGCCGCCGCGCCATTGGCTGTACTGGAAATTGCCCCGATCGCCGTTGACTTCGCCGACCGCCGGCTGCAGGTTGTGCAGGTCGGTTTCCATTTGGCGATAATCGGCGTCTTTGGCGCAGTTTTTGCGGCCCCCTTCCCGCCAGCATTGATGCTGATGGCCGAATTCCCACGCCGGCACCACATGTTCCCATTCGATGCGGTTGGCGCGCAGGATGCTTTTGCGCACCTGGTAACCGCATGACTCCAGATCCGGCGTGCCTTTTTTCCCCTGCCAGCCTATCTTGCATCCGCAATAAAAATCACCCGGCGCATCCTGATTGATTTTCACCGCCGCCGCTTTTGCCTGGCTGAAGTTGTTGATGTTTTGCGCCAGGGCGGCGTCGGCGATCGGCAGTAGGAAAAAACAAAGGAACCAAATTAATCTGTGTGGCATCGTCGGCATCATTAAAAGGAAAACCGCAGGGTAACCAATCCCGGCGGCGCAGGCAAATCGAAGCGGCAAATATTCCCGGCGGCCATCGTTATCGATCCGCCGCCAACCGATAGCGCTTGATTAGGAAACGATCATTTCCTATATTGAAAGCCACCCTACAGTGTTTGCGGAGAATTTTTATGACTGACCCTATACCATCACCCTCCTTTGCGGATGGGTTCAGGCTTACCCCGGCGGATCCCGTGGCCCGTCCGGTGAGTGGACTTGGCGGATTTGTGCATCGCTTTGCCACGGTGGCGGGGATCAGGATGCACTATGTCGATAACGGCAGTATTGATAACGGAAGTATCGATAACGAAAACGCGCAAGAACGCCCGGTGGTGGTGCTGCTGGCCGGCTTTCCCGAAAGCTGGTTCGCCTGGCGTAAAGTCATGCCGCTGCTGGCGCCGGCCTATCGCGTGATTGCCCCCGATCTGCCGGGACAGGGAGATTCTGATCGCCCGCAGGGGGGCTACGACACGGAAAGCCTGGCCAAAACCGTACACGGTTTGCTGCGCCAACTGGGCATCCGGCGCTATTTCCTGGCCGCCCATGATATCGGCGCCTGGGTGGCCTTTCCCTACGCGGCGCTGTATGGCGACGAAGTGCGGCGTCTGGCGCTGCTGGATGCCGGCATTCCTGGCATCACGTTACCCGATGCGCTGCCCACGGCGCCGGACCGGGCCTGGCGCACCTGGCATTTTGCCTTCCACGCCATCCCTGACCTGCCGGAAGTGCTGATTACCGGGCGCGAGCGGGAGTACCTGGACTGGTTCCTGCGGCGCAAAACCGCAAATCCCCAGGCGTTTAGCGAGGCGGATATCGACGAGTACCTGCGGACCTTCAGGCAAGACGGCGGGCTGCGCGCAGGGCTGGCCTATTACCGGGAAGCGGCGGTCTCCGCCGCGCAGAACCGTCGCCTGGCGGGCGGCGGCAAGCTTGGGATGCCGGTATTGGCGCTGAGCGCCGATCAGGGTTCCATAACCGATATGGCCGCGCCCCTGCGGGCATTTGCCGACCCTGTGGCGGGCGTAATGGTGCCCAACTGCGGGCATTTCCTGCCGGAGGAGCAGCCCGCGGCGGTGGCCCGTGAATTGGCCGGGTTCTTTGACGCCGGTTAGGTTAAGTCCGGTGCTCTGCCGTTATTCAATCACATTTTCGGCGTCTTCATCGCCGGCGAAACGCAGCACATCGCCGCACTGCCGACAGCGATATAACGACTCGCCGCGCACGATGCGGTTATGGCGGCGCACCGTCAGTTCATGACGCTGGCAGGCGCATTGGTAGCGGTAGGTATTGACGCGCACCGTCGCCAGGTCAAAGCCATGGGTGCGGCGGGGCTCGGTATGCAGCACGTTTGCCATCATCCAGCGCCATTCCCGCCCGTGGGGCGCCACGCGGCCGAACCGGTGAAACACCAGCAGATGAGCCAGCTCATGGGGAATAACCTCGTCGATAAAGTCGTCCCGGTTGGCCAGCAGCAATACCGGATTAAGCCGGATTTCCCACTTATCCGGCCAGGCGGTGCCCGCCGAGGTGCCGCGCAGCTGATAATTCAGCTGCGGCTCGGGGAAGGTGGTGTTGAAATAGTCCCCGGCCTGACGCAGCTTTTCGCGCAGGCATGACATAACGGCTTGATGAAGGGCGATGGGGATGCGGTTCGGTTTCATAATGGCAAGATTAACCGGCGTGATAAACAGATGCAAGTGACGCAATACGTTGGCGTAGGAGGGGTTTAACCGGCAAAGGAAAAAGTGTGCCGTCGGGATAAACGGGATGCGGCTTGCCAGGCTGCGGCACAGGTATTGGCGTTGAAGCGCGGGACGGCGTGCGCCGCTCCGTCCAGCCGCAGGAATCGCCGGCTGGACGAATCGAACCTTATTTGACGCCGATATCGCGCAGGCGCTTGCCGGTCATCAGGTTACGCTCGATATGTTCCAGCGAAATATTCTTGGTTTCCGGGATCAGCCAGTAGGTCAGGAGAATAAACAGCACGTTCAATCCGCCGTAAACCCAGAACGTATTGGCGTTACCCAGCACGTCGAGCATGGTCAGGAAGGTGGCGCCGACGATCATATTGGCGATCCAGTTGGTGGCGGTGGAAACGGTGATGCCGAAATCGCGGCCTTTCAGCGGCTGTATTTCGGAACACAGTACCCAGATCAGCGGACCGGCGCTCATCGCAAAACCGACGATAAACATCATCAGCATGATGATGGCGAAGTATTTGCGGAAGTCGGTTTCAACGCCGATATGCAGCAACGCGCCCAATACGCCCATGCCCACCGCCATCACCAGGAAACCCAGTTTGAGCGTCGGCTTGCGGCCCCAGCGGTCAACCAGGCCGATGGCGATAAAGGTGGCCAGAACGTTGACCAGGCCGACAATCACCGTACCCCACATTTGATCCGTGGTGCTGGAGAAACCGGCGATGCCGAATATCTTCGGCGCATAGTACATGATGACGTTCATACCGGTGAACTGCTGCATCACCTGTAACAGGATGCCAAGGTAAACCACGCGGCGGAAATTGCCGTTATTGGTAAACAGCGCCCAGCCGCTTTGTTTTACCTTCAGGCTTTCGCGAATCTCTTCCAGCTCTTTCTTGGCTTGCTCCGAGGTATCGCGCAGCATATTCAGCACCTTCTGCGCCTCGATGTAGCGCCCTTTCGCCGCCAGCCAGCGTGGGCTGCCGGGCAGGAACAAAACGCCGATGAACAGCAGCACCGCCGGGATGGTGATGATGCCCAGCATCCAGCGCCAGGAGCCGCTGTAGCTGAACGCGGTATCCGTCAGGTACGCCGCCAGGATGCCGATGGTTATCATCAGCTGATACATGGAAATCATGCTGCCGCGGATTTTTTCCGGCGCGATCTCCGACAGGTACAGCGGGGCGGTGTAAGAGGCCACGCCGACCGCCAGGCCCAGTATAATCCGGGCAATCACCAGCAGTTCGACGTTGGGTGAAAAAGCGGAGCACAAAGAACCGACGACGAATAGGATAGCGCCTATCAGTAAACTGTATTTACGTCCCAGTTTGGCGGAGAGCCAGCCCGAGCCTATCGCGCCGACCGCGGCGCCGAACATCATGGAGCTGACCACCCACTCCTGTTGATGCGCGGTGATTTGCAACTCATCGGCCAGGAACGGCAATGCCCCGGCAATCACGCCGATATCCAGGCCGAACAGCAGGCCGGCAAGCGCCGCCATAAAACAGACGAAAAAGGTGATGCGAGCATGAGAGCTGCGTGACCGGGGTTTGGCAGTGCTCACATTGGCAGTACTCATAGTACCTCCCTAAAATTACTTAATTATTAATTATGAATGTTAAGTAAATGTATGGGGATAAAGTGTGCGTTGGATCACAACTATGTAATCGTTTACACAGACTTATCCTGAATTCACAGTATTAAAATCCGCGACTCTGCCGCCAACCAATCTAAAATGGTGTTTTAGAATGACGTTCGGCGCCGGTCCGGTTGAATTATAATATATAGCTGAAAATGAAGCGGCAGCAAAAAAAATTACCTATTTTATTTAGTATAACTAAATGATAAATAAGATTTTAAATTTTGTAATCGGTTTCAAAAAGGCTAAAAAAAACGGTGACCATAAGATCACCGTATATAAGTGTAGTCGAAAAGATTTCAGGCGGGACGACTTATCCGACGGCGCTTACAACCCCGCGGCATCGCGCAGCAGCGCGGCTTTATCGGTTTTCTCCCATGGGAAATGCTCGCGGCCGAAGTGGCCATAGGCCGCGGTTTCGCGATAAATCGGCTGCAGCAGATCCAGCATGGTGATAAGGCCATGCGGACGCAGGTCGAAGAACTCACGCACCAGTTGGGTCAGTTTTTCGATGGAAACTTTGCCGGTGCCGAAGGTTTCGAGGCTGATCGAGGTGGGTTCAGCCACGCCGATGGCGTAAGACACCTGAATTTCACACCGGTCGGCCAGGCCGGCGGCCACGATGTTTTTTGCCACGTAGCGGGCGGCGTAGGCCGCGGAACGGTCGACCTTGGACGGATCCTTGCCCGAAAACGCGCCGCCGCCGTGGCGCGCCATGCCGCCGTAGGTGTCAACGATGATTTTACGTCCGGTCAGGCCGCAGTCGCCCATGGGGCCGCCGATAACAAACCGGCCGGTGGGGTTGATAAAATATTTGGTGCTTGCCGACAGCCATTCCGCCGGCAGGACCGGCTTGATGATCTCTTCCATGACCGCTTCGTGCAAATCACTCAGGGACACGTCCTCGGAATGCTGGGTAGAGAGCACGACCGCATCGATGCCGACGATTTTATCGTTGTCATAGGCGAACGTGATCTGGCTCTTGGCATCCGGACGCAGCCAGGGCAGGGTGCCGCTTTTACGCACCTGGGACTGGCGCGCCACCAGGCGATGGGCGTAGGTGATCGGCGCCGGCATCAGCACTTCGGTTTCGTTGGTGGCGTAGCCAAACATCAGTCCCTGGTCGCCGGCGCCCTGTTCGAGCGGATCGCTGCGGTCCACGCCCTGGTTGATATCGGGCGATTGCTTGCCGATAGCGCTGAGCACGGCGCAGGAATTGGCGTCGAAACCCATATCCGAATTGATATAGCCGATATCGCGAATGGTGCTGCGCGTCAGTTCTTCTATATCCACCCACGCGCTGGTGGTGATTTCACCGCCGACCAGCACCATACCGGTTTTGACAAATGTTTCGCAGGCCACGCGCGCCTTGGGATCCTGGGCCAGGATCGCGTCAAGCACGGCATCGGAAATCTGGTCGGCGATTTTATCAGGATGTCCTTCTGAAACGGATTCGGACGTAAATAGGTGTTTAGCCATCGGTCTCTTTACCTTAACATACGGGTTAGGAATGACTGCGTAGCGCTGGGATTCAGCCATCAGGGAAAAGCGATTTTCCGAGGATGGCGTTACGCGTCCTGCAACGTCCCGCGGATAACGTCGTTAGCAGTAATTAATCACAGTAAGTAATAATAGTGTTAAATTATCCAGTTTAGATGGATTAACTTCTGGATGGCTATTCTAGGACACCCGCTTGGCGAATTACCAGCAATTTTTTTGCGCCGCGGCCGATGCGCAACCCGCGACGGCACCCGATTGTGCGGTGATATCGGCTGATAATGATTTAAATTTTGCTTTTTTGCGGGCCAGGCTGTATAAATTCGCGCGCATAGGCAACGGCAAGGTAAATGTCATTCATTTACATCCGGTAACTTTTTATCTGTCCCGGTACGGCGTAAGCCGACGAACGCCGGTTTTGCGGGAGGTGGCACTGTTAATGATTCGTAACTCTCCGGTTATCCCTGACCACGCTCTCGCCTGCCCGGCATATCCGGCGCACCCTGTTTTTCCAGCATTTCCGCTCTGTTTACGCCGATGTTGCCCGCCAGGCGGCCGACATGCGGGCGCTTCCCAGGATTCCAGGGCCGGCTGACGGTTTTTTATCTACTGGAACAGGCCATACGGCCATTCATGCGGATCCTGTTTTGCCGGATCCACCGCCCCGTCTTACGGAGTTCATCAAGGTGTTTTACAATTACTGTACTGATGTACTGGATGCCGAATGCGTCCGGCGGCGTTTATTGCCGTTGGCGGACTGCGGGTTTACGCACAACAATCATGCCACCAACGGTGGTGTCCACGCTCCAACATTGATGAACGGGAACGCTATCTGGAACCCCGGGAGAGAGTTACATCATGTCTGATGATCAAAAGCACCACGGGTCGCATCGGTCCGCACCCCATGAAAACTTGCGTTCCATGCAGGAGGTAGCCATGAATGACAGCGATGCCAGCAAAATGATGAGTACCTACAATGTCGCGTATTGGGGAAATAATTATTTTGATGTCAATGAGTTAGGCCATATCAGCGTTTGCCCCGATCCGGATTTCCCCGAGGCGCGGGTCGATCTGGCGGAACTGGTGAAGGAACGGCAAAATGACGGGCAACGGCTGCCGGCGCTGTTTTGCTTTCCGCAAATCCTGCAACACCGCCTGCGTTCCATTAACGGGGCGTTTAAGCGCGCCCGTGAATCCTTCGGCTACCGGGGCGACTATTTCCTGGTCTATCCCATCAAGGTAAACCAACATCGCCGGGTGATTGAATCCCTGGTGAATTCCGGCGAGCCGCTGGGCCTGGAGGCGGGTTCCAAAGCCGAACTGATGGCGGTGCTGGCCCATGCCGGCATGACGCGCACCGTGATTGTCTGCAATGGTTATAAAGACCGCGAATACATCCGCCTGGCGCTTATCGGCGAAAAATTGGGCCATAAGGTCTACCTGGTAATTGAAAAACTCACCGAAATCAAGCTGGTGCTGGAAGAGGCCGAGCGCCTGAACGTCGTGCCCCGGCTGGGGGTGCGCGCGCGTCTGGCCTCGCAGGGCTCCGGCAAATGGCAGTCCAGCGGCGGTGAAAAATCCAAATTCGGACTGGCGGCGGTCCAGGTGCTGCAACTGGTGGAACTGCTGCGCAGCAAAGGCCGTCTCGACAGCCTGCAACTGCTGCATTTCCATTTGGGTTCCCAACTGTCCAATATTCGCGATATCGCCTCCGGCGTGCGGGAATCGGCGCGCTTTTATGTGGAGCTTCACCGCCTGGGCGTCAATATCGAATGCTTTGACGTCGGCGGCGGGCTGGGGGTCGATTACGAAGGTACCCGTTCGCAGTCCGATTGCTCGGCCAACTACGGCCTGAACGAATACGCCAACAATGTGATCTGGGGCATCGGCGACGCCTGTAACGAGTATGACCTGCCGCATCCGACGGTGATTACCGAGTCCGGCCGCGCCGTCACCGCCCATCATACGGTGCTGGTGTCGAACGTGATCGGCGTGGAGCGCAATGAGTTCAGCGAACCGCTGCCGCCCGCCGAAGACGCGCCGCGCCCGCTGGAAAGCATGTGGCAGACCTGGCAGGAAATGCAGGAGCCGAGAAACCGCCGCTCGCTGCGCGAATGGCTGCACGACAGCCAGATGGATCTGCACGACGTCCATACCCAATATACCCACGGTATGCTGGATCTGACCCAGCGCGCCTGGGCCGAGCAGCTCTACCTGAATATCTGCCGCATGATCCAGACGCAGCTCGATCCGAGCAACCGCGCGCATCGGCCGATCATCGACGAACTGCAGGAGCGGATGGCCGACAAGCTGTACGTGAATTTCTCGTTGTTCCAGTCGATGCCGGACGCCTGGGGTATCGACCAGCTGTTCCCGGTGCTGCCGCTGGAAGGGCTGGATAAACCGCCGGAAGGCCGGGCCGTGCTGCTGGATATTACCTGCGATTCCGACGGCACCATCGACCATTATATCGACGGCGACGGTATCGCCACCACCATGCCGATGCCGCCGTACGACGTGGACAACCCGCCGCTGCTCGGCTTCTTCATGGTCGGCGCCTACCAGGAAATCCTTGGCAATATGCATAACCTGTTCGGCGATACCGCCGCGGTGGATGTGTTTGTGTTTAAAGACGGCAGCGTGGAACTCAACGAATCAGACGAAGGCGATTCCGTGGCCGATATGCTGCAATATGTCCAGCTGGATCCGGCGGTACTGCTGACCCGTTTTCGCGATCAGGTGAAAGAGACCGATCTGGACGGCGCGCTGCAGGCGGAATTCCTCGAAGAGTTCGAGGCCGGTCTGTATGGTTACACTTACCTGGAAGATGAATAAGAAAGGACTGACTATGAGCACCCTGGGCCATCAATACGATAATTCCCTGGTTTCCAATGCCTTTGGCTTTTTGCGTTTGCCGTTGGAATTCAACCCCTATGAAGCCGACGCCGATTGGGTGATTACCGGCATTCCATTCGATATGGCCACCTCCGGCCGCTCCGGCGGTCGTCACGGCCCGGCGGCGATCCGCCAGGTTTCAACCAACCTGGCCTGGGAAGGCTGCCGCTGGCCGTGGGATTTCGACGTGCGCCAGCGTTTGAAAGTAGTGGACTGCGGCGACGTGGTGTTTGATTTCGGCGACGCGCAGGACCTGAGCGACAAGCTCCAGCAGCACGCGGAGCGTTTACTGGCGGCGGGCAAGCGCCTGCTGTCCTTCGGCGGCGACCACTATGTCACATTGCCGCTGCTGCGCGCCCATGCCAAGCATTTCGGCAAAATGGCGCTGGTGCATTTCGATGCCCATACCGATACCTACAGTAACGGCAGCAAGTTCGATCACGGCACCATGTTCTACCATGCGCCCAACGAAGGCCTGATCGATCCCACCCGCTCGGTGCAGATCGGTATTCGCACCGAATACGATCGCGATAACGGCTTTACGGTGCTGGACGCGGCGCAGGTCAACGATCGCGGCGTCGACGATATTCTGGCCCAGGTAAAACAGATTGTCGGCGATATGCCGGTTTACCTGACCTTTGATATCGATTGCCTGGATCCGGCGTTCGCCCCCGGCACCGGCACGCCGGTGATCGGCGGCCTGAGCACCGATCGGGCGCTGAAGCTGCTGCGCGGCCTGCAACCGCTGAATATCGTCGGTATGGATCTGGTGGAAGTGGCGCCGGCCTACGATCATTCGCAAATTACCGCCCTGGCCGCCGCCACCCTGGCGCTGGAAATGCTGTATATCCAGGCGGCGAAAAAAACGCGGTAACTCTCCGGGCTTATGGACGGCATCCCTCCCGGCCGCCGTCCCTTCGTCCGCGCGCCTGTCGGCCCGCGGTTATTTTTTGGGAATGACCCCGTTATTTGCCCGCCGCGATGCGATCGCGGATATGCTGCGCCCGCGCCTGCGACGTCGGATGGGAATCAAACATACTGCCTCCTTGCCCTTTTTCCAGGCCGGCCAGTTTCTCAAAGCTGCTCACCAGTCCCTGCGGGTCGATATGGCGTTTTGTTAGCAAATCAAAGGAATAGTCGTCCGCTTCGCTTTCCTGGCGCTGGGAAAACTGCGCGCCGATCAATGCCTGCCCCAGCTCGCCGAGCTGCGATTGCGAGAGCGCCGCCGTGACGCCGCCCACCGACGCGGCGGCGGTGCGCGCCGCCGTGGTGGCATAGGCCAGTTGCATGGCCTTGCGGCTGTGCCCAAGCGCGACGTGGCCCATTTCATGACCGACCACCGCCTCCACTTCATTATCCGTCATCATATCCATCAGGCCGCTGTAGACCCGGATGCAGCCGTTGGCCATCGCCCAGGCGTTAACGTCCTTGGTCAGGTAAACCTTATAATCGGCCGGCGTGCCGGCGATATTATCGCCCAGCGCGGCGGCGACGGTATTCAGGCGTTGGGCATAGGGGCTGCCGGCGGGCGCAATCTGCGCCTTTTGGTCCATTTGCGCACAGGATTCCGCGCTCAGCGTCTTGACCTGGCTATCGCTTAGGGTGGCCGCGACAAACGCCTGCCCGCCCGATTGCATCAGGGTGTCCCGATCGAGATTTTCACAGCCGGTCAGCAGCGTAAGCGCGATGATACCCAAGCCGCGCCAGGGTGGTAAAGATGAAGTCATTTTTGGTTTTCCCATAAGATATTAAGAAATTTTGTGAGATTGTTAACAGATTTTATGGCACGGATGATGATGTTTTTTTCACCGGTTCGAACCGCCGCGCGATCAGGGGATTATCCCCTCTTTATCGTGCATTCCTGCATATACAATTATGGCCTTTTTAGGGTACATTTATCGATATTTTCACAGTCTCTGAAGTTAAGTGGTTGATTTTATGATGGCTTGGACAACGAGACACTATTCAATCCGAAACGGAGTAATTCATGACATCCCGAAAAGAGCTGGCCAACGCCATCCGCGCGCTGAGCATGGACGCGGTACAAAAAGCCAAATCCGGCCACCCCGGCGCCCCGATGGGCATGGCGGACATCGCCGAAGTGCTGTGGCGCGACTATCTTAACCATAACCCGTC
>NZ_DASWOM010000111.1:0-70650 GCF_036398755.1 Acerihabitans sp.
GCAGGCGCATCTTGCCCGCTGGCCCGATTTGTTTAATACCGGCATTATCAACGTCACCGGCAATAAGCAGGGCAAGCTGAAATGGAACCAATTGCTGCCGGTCATAAAAGAAATATTACTGCGCAAATTCGCCACCGACGAAAGTTAACCAACAAACCTGCGGTAAAAAGGAGAGTCATTATACGTCTTGCATGGTTACCGCTTATTATGGCCACAACACTAATATGGCCAAGGGTGGACGCATGTTTTTCCCCCATTTTGCTACGGTGGCGATAACCTATAGCGCCAGTACCTACCTGTTTTGGGGCTACCGGGCCTTGGGCGATAATATTGCATCCAGGCTGGTGGTTAACGGCCCATCCGGCGCGCTGAGCGGCGCCGGTCCAAGACGTGGTGAGAATGGCGAAATCGCGCAACGCGCGTTATTACATTAACGTGATAACCCTAAGGTGATAATAAATAGCGCGGCCGTTAAGCGCGGCAATAACGGCCGCGAGCCTGTCAGCCAGGGCGATGCTCGCTGTGCCGTCCCACCACCAGCATGATCGCGCCGCCGGCAAGCAACGTCAGTCCGCTATAGGCAATGGCGCCCGGCGGGCCGAATCCGTCCACCAACAGGCCGCCCGCCACCGCGCCAAGCGCAATGGCTATCTGGAATGTGGTGACCAGCAGGGCGCCGGCGGTTTCCGCATGGTCGGGCGCGGCGAGGGTATTCCAGGTCTGGAAGCTGACCGGCAGCGCGCCAAAGGCAAAGCCCCAGATGGCGGTGGCGGCGAAAGCCAGGACGGCCAGCGCGCCATCGGCCAGCAGCAGAAATGCCATGACGCTGAGCAGGATCGCCGCCAGTCCCACGGCCAGGCGGGCGCTGCGTTCGGCAATAAAACCGCCGGCGAGGTTGCCGAAAAAGCCGCCGATGCCAAAGGCCAGCAGCACCAGGGAAATCATGCGCACATCAAAGCGCGGCACCTGCTCGAGAAAAGGCCGCACGTAGGTAAAGCCGGCAAAATGTCCCGAGATGACAAACATGACGGTAATCAGGCCGATGCGAATGCCCGGACGGCGCAGCAGCAGCCAGAACGTGTCGAGGCTCGGCACGTCCGCCGGCGGCAGCCGGGGCAGGGTAGCCAGCTGCGCCAGCAGCGCGGCGATGCTGATGCCGGCGGCCGCCAGGAAGGTCGCGCGCCATCCCATGATATCGCCGAGGTAAGCGCCCAGCGCCGGGGCGCAGACCGTGGCCGCCGAAACGCCGGTAAAGATAATCATCATGGCCCGCGGCAATAACCGGGCCGGCACCAGCCGCAGGGCAATGGCCGCCGCCAGCGACCAGACACCGCCCAGGGCAATGCCGAGCAATACCCTGGCGGCAATCAGCACCCAGATATTGGCGGCGACGGCGGCGAGCAGGTTGGACAACACCAGCAGCAGCGCCAGCCCCCAGACGACCGAGCGACGATCAATCTTACCGGTGCCGAGCACCACCACGGGTCCGGCGATGGCGGCCACCAACGCGGTCGCCGTTACCGCCTGCCCGGCGGTTCCGTCCGAGATGCCCAGATCGGCGGCGACCGGCGTCAGCAGGCTGGCGGGTAAAAATTCCGCCGTGACCAGGGCAAATACCCCGAGCGACAGTGAAACCACCGCGCTCCAGGCCGCCACGGACCGTCCGTTATCGGTACGCGGCCTGGGGCATGACGGTGTTTCGTCGCCGGTACAGGATTTTTCAGACATGGGGACTCCAGGAGATTCTTTGCAAGGATTGATCGGGATGGTACAGTCGTGGAGTTGGAACATCCATGCTAGGAAACCCTTAATGTTTGACAATTCGTCCAAATCCGGCGTGCCGTCGTTAAACGATCCCTTAACCGATATGCTGCGGGGGCTGCGGCTTGACGGGGTGGAGTACGGCCGATGCAAGCTTGCCGCGCCCTGGGCCTTCGCGTTTCAGGCCCGCCAGGAGGCCTGTTTTCTGTTTGTGGCCCAGAAGGGCTGTTGGCTTCAGACCCCGGCCGGCGAATGGGAAGAACTGAACGCGGGCGACGCGGTGCTGTTGCCGCGCGGCAGCGCGCACGCGCTGGCAAGCGCGCCGGGCGTGGCGCCCCAGCTTTTTCCGCGCTGGCAGTGCCAGTCCATCACCGGCAATTTTTTCGATTTAAACGCCGCCGAGGAAGGCGAGCACTGCGTGCTGTTCTACGGTTCCATGCGGTTTAATCTTGATAGCCTGCATCCGTTGCTGCGCATGATGCCTGATATGATGCGCGCCCATGAACTGATGCGCAGCGAGCCGACGATTGTGCATTTGCTGGAGGCCATGGGCTGCGAGGTGGCGATGAACCGGGTGGGCGCCTGCGGCATGGTAACGCGCCTGGCCGATGTGCTGGCGGCGCAGATTATCCGAGCCTGGGTAGAACACGGCTGCGGCAGCGCGGCGGGATGGATTGCCGCGGTACGCAATCCGGAAATCGGCCGCGTGCTGGCGGCCATCCACGCCGCTCCCGATCGTGACTGGCCTTTGTCCGAACTGGCCGGGGTGATGGGCGCGTCGCGCTCCAGCTTCGCCAGCAAATTCGCCGCCATCGTTGGGGAAACGCCGGCCCGTTATGTCGCGCAGGTGCGCATGCACCAGGCGCGGCAATGGATTATCCGCGATTCGGCGCGCATTTCAGAGGTGGCGCAGCGCCTGGGCTACGATTCGGAAGCGTCCTTCAGCCGCGCCTTTAAGCGCATTATCGGCATGGCGCCGAGCCATTTCCGCACCGGGGCGAAACAGGGAGCATAGCGTCCGGCGTCCGGCATCGGAGGACGCGCAGGCGAACAGATTGATAGTCCCCGGGGTCGCGGCTAAGCTAAAGGCTATCTACAATAGGCGTGGCCCGCGGTTCCTCACCGGTACCGGCGCCAGTGCCAGGAGCAAGCCTTGCCATGGATATTCAGCCTTTTCATATTAATATCAGTCAATCCGCGCTGGATGATTTGCGCCATCGGTTATCCCGCACCCGCTGGCTTACCCCGGTGACCGACGCCGGCTGGAGCGAGGGAACCGACAGTGGTTTCCTGCGCCGGCTGGTGGATTACTGGCAACATCATTTTGACTGGCGGGCGCAGGAAACCCGGCTGAATGCCTTGCCGCAGTTTAAGACACGGGTGGCGGATCAAGAGATCCATTTTGTGCATCAGCGGGGAACCGGGCCCGCGCCGCTGCCGCTGGTGCTGACGCACGGCTGGCCGGGATCGTTTTTGGAGATGGAGGCCATCATCCCCCTGCTGGCCGATCCGGGCAGCCATGGTGGTGATGCGCGTGATGCGTTCCATGTGGTGGTGCCTTCGCTGCCGGGCTATGGATTTTCCACCGCGCCGGCGGTCAAAGGCACCGGGTCTTATGAGGTCGCCGGGCTATGGGCCGGATTGATGACGAACCTGGGGTATGAACGCTTCGGCGCCCAGGGCGGCGATATCGGCGCCGGAGTGTCCAGCTGGCTGGCCTGCCGATATCCCGAGAGGATGGCCGGGTTGCATCTTAACTTTATCCCGGGGTCGTATCGGCCTTACCTGGGAGAAGATCAGCCCGCGGTTAGCGAAGAGGAGCGGCAGTTCCAGGATCGGGTGGCGGCCTGGGCCGACCAGCAGGGCGCTTACGGCCGGTTGCAGGGCACCAAACCGCAAAGCCTGGCGTTTGGACTGAACGACTCTCCCGCCGGGCTGGCGGCGTGGATAGCGGAAAAATTCCAGGCCTGGAGCGACTGCGGGGGCGAGATTGAGCATGCGGTTTCGCTCGACGCCCTGTTAACCCATATTTCATTGTACTGGTTCACCCAAACCATCGGCTCGTCCTTCAGGATGTATGTCGAGGGGCGGGCGCGGCCGATGCAGCTGCAACAGGGGCAGCGTATCCTGCCGCCATTGGGGGTGGCACAATTCCCGGCCGAGCTACCGATGCCGCCGCGCTCCTGGGTGGAGCGCGGATATAATGTCCGGCGCTGGACCGTTATGCCCCGGGGCGGCCATTTTGCCGCGATGGAGCAACCGCGGGCGCTGGCGGAGGACATCCGGGCGTTCTTCCGGCCGCTGCGCGAATCGGCCAGCCAGCGTTGACACGGCTTTTACAGGCTTTTTCTCCCCGGCAAGACGCTTATTTGCGATGACGGAAGCCACTATGCCTGGACGGCGGTTATGTATTACAGTGGCATCAGAATCGTTATTCAAGGACCACGGTCCTGTTGAACCCGGAGATCTTACCATGCTGACATCGCATATGCGTATCGCCCGCCCCGTTACTAACCTTGACCTCAGCCGGGAAATGTACTGCCAGGGCCTGGGTATGCAAGTGTTGAGCAGCTTTACCGGCCATAACGGGTTTAACGGCGTGATGCTCGGCGCGGAGGGTTTGCCCTGGCATTTCGAGTTTACCCTTTGCGAGCAGCACCCGGTGCCGCCGGCGCCGACGCCGGAAGATCTGCTGGTGCTGTACCTGCCGGATGAGCCGCAGTGGCGGCGGTCCTGCCAACGTCTGGGAGAGGCGGGTTTTGAGCGGGTGGTGTCGTTTAATCCTTACTGGGATGTGGCGGGCAAGACCTTTCAGGATCATGACGGCTATCGGCTGGTGCTGCAAAACCGCGCCTGGGGCGACGAGGCGGACGCCGGCGCCGCCTAGGGAAAATGTTTCCAGACGATTTCCAGTCCCAGGCCGAGCAGGCCCAGCAAAAAGCAGCGGCGAAACAGCCCGGGACTGATGACGGCGCGCAGCCAGGCGCCGAAAAACATGCCCGCCAGCGCGGGGATCACGGCCAGCAGCGACAGGCCCAGCGCGTTGAACTCCAGCATATGATGCCAGGCGAGGCTGGCCGCCAGGGCCAGGGTCGAGACGGTAAACGACAGGCCCAGCGCCTGGATAAGCAGATCCCGCTCCAGGGACAGGGCATTGAGATAGGGGACCGCGGGAATAACAAACACTCCGGTGGCGCCGGTCATCAGCCCGGTCGCGACGCCAACCAGCGGCCCCAGCCATTTTTCCGCCGACGCCGCTACCCGCGACTGCCGGTTGAACAGGCTCACCAGCGCGTAGATTATCAGCAGGCTCCCTAGCCACAGCGATGTCCAGGCGGCCATCCCGCCCGTCATCATGCTGGTGCCGTACCACGTGCCCAGGCATATGGCCAACAGCATCGGCCATAGACGGCGGCATAATAGCGTCCACCGCGGCCCGCGGCACAACTGCCATATATTCGTCACCAGCGAAGGGATAATCAGCAACGCGGCCGCCTGCGCGGGCGGCATCACCACGCCCAGCATGCCCATGGCCACGGTGGGCAGGCCAAGGCCAATGACGCCCTTAACCGTGCCGGCAAGCAGGAAAGTGAACCCGATCAGGAGGATATACGGTATAAATTCCATCATGAGATTTTCTTTAAAATGTGGGTACCCCTATATTTGCCCGGTAACGGATACGGCACAATGTGTATGTTTTTAACTGAACCTTCGTTTTTTCCGAAGGGTGGCCCGGGGTGTTTAAGCCCCACCCCTCCGGCGGACCCATAATGCGTTTCAGCCGCATGACATAAGGCGGGTAATGCCATGCATTTTGACCTGACCGATTTACGCCTGCTGGTCTGGACCATTGACGCCGGCAGCATCACCGCCGGCGCGGGCAAGGCCTGCCTGTCCCTGTCTTCCGCCAGCGCCCGCATCGCCGGCCTGGAACGGGAAGCGGGCGTCAGCCTGCTGAACCGCCGCCACCGGGGCGTTACGGCCACGGCGGCGGGAAGGCTGGTATATGGGCAGGCAAAAATCATCCTGCGGCAGGCCGCCCATCTGTCGGGAGAATTAAGCGCGTTTACGCAAGGCATCAAGGGGGAGGTCCGGCTGTTGGCAAACACCGTGGCGCTGGGACAATTCTTGCCCGGACCGCTGTGCGATTTCCTGCGGCTGCATCCCGGCGTCGATATCGAACTGGATGAACGGCCAAGCCTGGAGATTACCCGCGCGGTGGCGCGGGGCGCGGCGGATATCGGTATCGCGGCGGACCATGCGGATTTCAGCGGATTGGAAACATGGCCTTTTAGGGCCGATCGCCTGGTGCTGGCTGTGCCGCCGGGACATGCCCTGGCGCGGCGCCGGCGGGTCGGCTTCAGCGAGGCGCTGGATCATGAGTTTATCGGCCTGCCGGAGGACAACGCGCTGGCGCAGCATATCGCCGGGCATGCCCTCCGTAGCGGCAAACCCCTGCGGCTGCGGGCCAGGGTGCGCGGCCTGGAGAATGTCCAGCGCATGGTGGCGGGCGGCGCGGGGATTGCCGTATTGCCCATCGCCATGGCGGCAAACGGGCCGGAGGTTGGCGGCGTGACCTATATCCCGCTGGATGAACCCTGGACCCGGCGGCAACTGTTTATCGCCGTGCGCTCCCATGCCGAACTGCCGTTGCCGGCGAGGCGGCTGGTGGATTTTCTTACAAATAGCGTTCGATAAAACGGTCCATATCGCGAAAATCCGCCAGACGCTGTTGCAGCGTCTCATGATCCCAGTGCCACCACTGGCTGCGCTCTATGCGTTCGATCAGCGCATCGCTGAAACGGCGGCCGATGGGTTTTGCCGCCACGCCGGCGACAATGGCGTAAGGCTCGACGTCTTTGGTCACTACCGACGCGGTGCCGATAACCGCGCCGTTGCCGATGGTCACGCCGGGCATAATGGTGGCGTTATGGCCGATCCAGACATCATGGCCGATGGTCACATGCCGTTCGCGCCGCCAGTCGAAAAACGCCTCGTCGTCGGCGCCCAGGCCATAGGCTGAACTGCGGTAGGTAAAATGATGCTGGGCGATGCGCTGATAGGTGGGATGGTTGCCCGGGTTGATGCGCACATAGGAGGCAATCGAAACAAATTTGCCGATGGTGGCGTAGTTAATCTTGTTATGACCGTCGGTATAGGAGTAATCGCCCATGTCCACCTCCTCGAGGATAGCCTCATCGCCCAGATGAACATACTGGCCGAGGCGGGAGCCGTTTAATACCACGTTTTTGCCGATTTTTGGTTGTGACCGGGATGTCATGAGTTGGGTTCCTGTCAGGATAACGAATACGCAGCGGCGGATCGGCGCGAGAGACCGGCGGGAAGGCCCACCGGGCGGCGATACCAGCCCCACCGGCTGCCGATTGCCCCCGCCGCGGGGCTGAAAGTTGGCGGTGACCCCCGTTAGAAGACCTGCCGCCCTTGCCGCCAGACATTTTTCACATAGACATGTCCGCTATGGCGGTGGGCCAGGACCAGATCCGCCCGTAAGCCTTCGGCAATCAGGCCGCGATCGCCGAGTCCCAGCGCCCGCGCCGGATTGCCGGTCATCAGCATCACCGCCCGCGGCAGGCTGAACCCGTTGGTCTCGTCCGCCGCGATGCGAAACGCGGCGTCCAGCAGGCTGGCCGGGTAGTAGTCGGAGGAGAGAATATCCAGCACGCCGACCGAGGCCAGATGATGGGCCGCCACATTGCCCGAATGCGACGCGCCGCGCACGATATTCGGCGCGCCCATCAACACCTGCAGCCCCAGTTGGTGCGAAGCGCGCGCCGCCGCCTCGGTGGTGGGAAATTCGGCGATGGCGCTGCCCAGGGCGCGCGATTCCTCCACGTGCGCCACGGTGGCGTCGTCATGGCTGGCCAGGGTGATGCCGCGCTGGCGGCAGTGGGCGGCAATCGCCGCGCGATTGGCCGCCGACCAGCGCTGGGCCAGGGCGATCTGCTCCTGCTCGAACGCATCCATTTGCCGATCGTTGAGATGGTATTTGCCCTGGGTGTATTCACGGTATTTCACCGAGGAGACAAACTGCCGCTGGCCCGGCGAATGATCCATTAACGACACCAGCGCCACCGCCGGCTGATCCATAAATTGCTCAAACAGACCCAAGGTGCTGCCGTGGGGCAATTCACAGCGCAAGTGCAGACGGTGTTCGGCGCGGGTGGCGCCACAGGCGTGGCTGGCGACGATGGCGTCGATCATTTTTTGCAGCGTGCCGGCCCGGTGTCCGCCGTCGCGCACATCGCCTATCGCCACCGCGTCCAGCACGGTGGTGATGCCGTTGGCCACCATCAGCGCGTCATGGCTGCTCATGGCGGAATGCGCCGGCCAGTCGACATTCGGGCGCGGGGTAAAGAATTTATCCATATTATCGGTATGCAGCTCGATTAACCCGGGCAGCAGCCAGCCGCCGTCGCCGTCCAACGCCTGGGGCAATTGACTGGCGCTTTCGGCGTAGCCGATAATCAGGCCGTCCCGCGTCTCCAGCGAGCCGCTGATAATCTCATCCTTTAATATCAGTTTAACGTTATTAATGATCATCGAGAGTGTTCACCTCGCCGGAGGGTTGCATTTCATAAAGGCGGTCGGCCACCCGCTGGCGCACGGCGTCGTCATGGAAAATGCCGACAATGGCGGCGCCGCGCTGTTTGGCCTGCTCGATCAGGGCGACCACCGCCGCGCCGTTGCGCCCGTCGAGCGACGCGGTCGGCTCGTCAAGCAGCAGTACCGGATAATCGATGATAAAACCGCGCGCGATATTGACCCGCTGCTGCTCGCCGCCGGAAAAGGTGGAGGGCGCCAAATGCCATAACCGCCGCGGCACGTTCAGCCGGTCGAGCAGTTCCTCGGCGCGGGCGCGGCACTGTTCGCGCCCGACGCCCAGCTCCAGCAGCGGCTGCATCACCAGGTCCAGGGCGCTGATGCGGGGGATGACCCGTAAAAACTGACTGACCCAGCCGACGGTATGGCGGCGCACCGCCAGGATTTGCCGCGCCTCGGCCTGGACCATATCCAGCCATCCGCCCTGATGCCGTATCCAGATATGGCCCTGGTCGGGCAGGTAATTGGCGTAGAGCGAACGCAGCAGCGTGGATTTGCCGCTGCCGGAGTGGCCGTGCAGCACCAGGCATTCACCGCTTTTGACCGTCAGGCTGGCGTCGCGCAGCACCGGCAGGCGCACGCCGTTTTGCTGATGCAGTACAAAGGTTTTGCTAAGATGTTCGACCCGTAATTGCGTATTCATCCGATGGTTCCATAGGGTATAGGGTTGGCCGCGTCTCAGGATAAGACCGATGAGACCAATAGCTGGGTATAGGGATGATGCGGATCGTCCAGCACCCGATCGGTCAGTCCGCTCTCCACTACCCGTCCTTCTTTCATCACCAGCAGGCGATGGGCCAACAGGCGCGCCACGCCGAGATCGTGCGTGACGATCACCGCCGCCAGCTGCATCTCCACCACCAGACCGCGCAGCAGATCGAGCAGCCTGGCCTGTACCGACACATCCAGTCCGCCGGTCGGCTCATCCATAAACACCAGCCGTGGCCGGGTGACCAGGTTGCGGGCAATTTGCAGCCGCTGCTGCATGCCGCCGGAAAAGGTGGTGGGCAAATCATCAATGCGCGCCGCCGGGATTTCCACATCCTCCAGCCAGCGGCCGGCCTGTTGCCGGATCTCGCCATAATGACGCTGGCCGACGGCCATCAGGCGTTCGCCGATATTGCCGCCGGCGGAGACGCGCGGACGCAGCCCATCGAGCGGCTGCTGATGCACCACGCCCCATTCGGTGCGCAGCAGGCGGCGGCGGTCGCTTTCCGACATGGCGTACAGATCGCGCCCCGGTCCGTCCGGCGGGCAATAGGCTATGCGGCCTGCCTGCGGCGTCAGCCGCGCGGAAATGGCTTTCAGCAGCGTGGTTTTACCCGAGCCGGATTCGCCGACGATGCCGACCACCTCGCCGGGATAGATATCGAACGAGACGTCGCTGAAGCCTTTTCCCGGCGCATACAGGTGCGTGAGGTGTTCAACCGACAGCAGCGGCGTCGGGGAAAGCGATGCGAAGGTCATAGGGGATCCCCCTGTTGCGCCAGCTGCTGCCGGCAAAAATCGGTATCGGAGCAAATAAACATGCGATTGCCCACATCGTCCAGCACCACTTCGTCCAGGTAGCTGGCGCGGGACCCGCACAGCGCGCAGGGCTGCTCCCAGCGCTGCACGCTAAAGGGATGGTCGTCGAAATCCAGGCTCCTGACGCGGGTAAAGGGCGGCAGGGCGTAGATGCGTTTTTCACGCCCGGCGCCGAACAGCTGTAGCGCCGGCATCATATGCATTTTGGGGTTATCGAATTTGGGAATGGGCGACGGGTCCATCACATACCGATCGTTCACCATTACCGGATAGGCGTATGTGGTGGCGATATGGCCGTAACGGGCGATATCCTCGTACAGTTTGACCTGCATGACGCCGTATTCTTCCAGGGCGTGCATTTTGCGGGTTTCGGTTTCGCGCGGTTCGATAAAGCGCAGTGGTTCGGGGATCGGCACCTGGTAAATCAGGATTTGATCCGCCGCCAGCGGCGTTTCCGGGATGCGGTGGCGGGTCTGGATAAGCGTGGCCCGGGTGGTGCGCTCGGTGGTGGCGACGCCCGCCACCCGCTGGAAAAAGCGGCGGATAGACACCGCGTTGGTGGTATCGTCCGCGCCCTGGTCAATCACTTTCAGCACATCGGCGCGGCCGATAATGCTGGCGGTCAGCTGGACCCCGCCGGTGCCCCAGCCGTAAGGCATCGGCATTTCGCGTCCGCCGAACGGCACCTGGTAACCCGGAATGGCCACCGCCTTGAGAATGGCGCGGCGGATCATGCGCTTGGTTTGTTCATCGAGATAACCCGGGTTGTAACCGGCTAATGTTTCACTCATCGTGCTTCTCCGATCCACCGCCGTTGCCGTGGACGAATTCCCGGCGCAGACGTTTAAGCAACTCCAGTTCGGCCTGGAAATCGACGTAATGCGGCAGCTTAAGATGGGAAACAAATCCCGCCGCCTCCACGTTATCGGCGTGCGACAGGACGAACTCTTCGTCCTGGGCCGGACTGTCGACGTTCTCGCCGTACTCGCCGCATTGCAGGGCGCGGTCGACCAGGGCCATGGACATCGCCTTGCGTTCCGCGCGGCCGAAGACCAGCCCGTAGCCGCGGGTAAAATGCGCAGGCCTGTCGGCGGGGTCGGTAAAGCCGTTGACCATTTCGCACTCCGTCAGCAGGATCTCGCCGATATCAATGGCAAACCCCAGCTCTTCCGGCACAATGGCGACCGTCACGTAACCGCTGCGTATTTCGCCGGCAAAGGGATGGGTGCGGCCGTAGCCGCGCTGTCCCGAGTAGCTTAACGCCAGCAGAAAACCCTCGTCACCGCGCACCAGCTGTTGCAGCCGGGCGGAGCGCGAGCCGGGATAGGCCGGCGGGCGGCGGGTGATATCGTCCGGCGCGGCGCCGTCGTCCCGTTCCTCCGGCGCCAGTTGCTCCCGGCCCAGCAGGCTGAACACATGGGCGCACTCATCGGGCAACGGGTCGTCGGCGCGCGGCGCGATAGGTGCCGGCGCGCCCTCCGCCAGCAGGGCGAATTCCAGCAGCCGGTGGGTATAGTCATAGGTCGGCCCCAGCACCTGACCGCCGGGCAGATCTTTATAAACCGCCGAGATACGGCGCTCCAGGCGCATTTTTTCCGTGGCGATCGGTTCGCTCACCGCCAGGCGCGGCAGGGTGGTGCGATAAGCCCGCAGCAGGAAGATGGCCTCGACCAGATCGCCGCTGGCCTGTTTTATCGCCAACGACGCCAGTTGCCGGTCATAAATGCCGCCCTCGGTCATGACCCGATCCACCGCCAGGCCGAGCTGTTGATCGATCTGTCCGCAGCCGATCGCCGGGATCGCGTCGTCGCCACGGCGCAGATGTTCCTGTAGCTGATGGGCGGCATCAATCGCCTTTTCCCCGCCTTTCACCGCAACATACATCAGCACACCTCCACATGGGTGGTCCTGGGAATGGCCATCAGGCCGTCGTCGCAGGCCAGCAGAAAATCCAGGCCCAGCGGGAAACGCCGCGGCCGGTTGATCAGGTAATCCAGCAACGCCGCCGGCAGCGCGGGTGCCGCCCGGCGCGGGTGTTCAATGCCCGGTCCGCTCAGGCGCAGCGCCGCGCCATCGTCCAGGCTGTCGATTTGCACCAATACCATGGCGCCAAGCTCGGGGGAAATGTCAGTGCCATAGGGCAATGCCTCGAGCTGCGCGGCGGTAAGCCGGTTATCGAAGACGGCAAGGCCGGCGAGCGCCGGGCGTTCGGCCAGCGGCGCGCCGGTATGGAAACGCAGGTTGTTGATAACGCTATCGCTGCCCAGGGCCGGGCTGATGGCGAGCGGCGTTTCTGCGTCGGCAAGCGTCAGCAGCACGCCGGTGGCGGCCTTGCCCAGCGGGCGCCAGCCGTCGTTTACCGGCAGGATTACCCGGCTGCCGGGTTCGCTTAGGGCCTTGAGGATCAGGCGAAAAACCTGCTGTGACTGGTGCACGGGTTGAGTAAATCCAGGCAGTAGCGTCATCAGTTATCCCCCCTTACCAGGGTAAAGAAGTCCACGCGGCTGGCGGCGATTTCACGCGCCCGTGATTGATGCTGCTCCCGCAGCCTTGCGGACAGCGGCTCGATGAGCTGCCGGTGCAGGCGTTCATGATGTTCAGCTCGTTGCAGCACGGCGTCCGCCAGGGCGCACAGCTCGGCATGGGCCTTATCGCGTCCGGCCACATAGCTGTAGCCGTAGGGGCCGCTGTCCAGGCGGACCACCGCCCGGGTGACCGTCATATCGCCCAGGACAAAACGGCGTCCGGTGGCGCCCATGCGCCCGATAAGCTGGGTAAGCCCGGTTTCAGGCGCGCGGATAACGGCGAAAGGGACCTTGAGATCCAGCGCGCGCCACCCGTCCAGCAGTTCGGCGGCGGGGGAGGACGCCAGTACCGACATCCAGCGTTGTCTTTGCTGTTGGCTATACATTCAGTGCTCCATCGTCAGTTCAATCATATCGGCGCGCGCCAGGGTGAAGGAGTATTCGGCTATCCGGTCGGTGTCGCCGCGGGTATTAAGCGTGCGCACGCAAAGCAGCGGGATTTGATTGGCCACTTCCAGAAGCTGGCTTTCCTTGGTCTGCGCCCGCCGGGCGCTGATGCGGGTTTGCCTGCGCGCCAATTTGTACCCGAGGCGCGCGTGGATAAATTCATGCAGCGATCCGCTCGCGAACCGCTGCAGCTCGGGCCACCATTCCAGGTCCGGCAGGTAGTGGTCGATAACGCTTAGCGGCACGCCGTTTACCCGGCGCAGGGTGCGTAAATGAATCACGGAGGCGCCGATCTCGCAGCACAGCGCGCTGGCCACCGGCACGCCGCACGGCCGCAGCACCGCCAGCAGCAGTTCGCTGGTGGGATGGCTGCCCTGGTCCAGCAGGTTCTGGCTAAAATGCGCCTGGGCATGCAGCGGATAGTCATATGGCCGCATCAGCACCAGGATGCCGACGCCGTGCCGCCGTTGCAGCCAGCCGCGTTCCACCAGTTGATCCACCGCGCGCCTGAGGGTATGGCGGTTAACCTGGTAGCGCTCCGCCAGGCGTTGCTCCGACGGCAAATATTCGCCGCCGTGGTACTGCGTGCGCAACTCTTGCTCCAGCTGCGCGGCGATATGTTGATAAAGCGTGGGGTAACTGGTTGGATGTCTAGATAACTGCATCATGATAAAAATCTCCACTGGGCGGCGGATTTTAAGGGCAAAACTGCGGAATGGGACAAGACGGTGTCATACAGCATGAATAATATTCCGTTATGGCATTGCGTAGCATAATGGCGGCGCAAGATGACAGACCGGTTAATATAAGATGACAGCATAATGAATAGTTATTTTTTACCCGCGCTAAAACAGGACTTGCCCCCGGCCGCCTGCCTTCAATGAGAAAAAAGGTATTTTTTGTCGCGGCGGGAATAAACTATATTGACTTTATTCTGGATAATTTATTAGGGCGAGCAAGCGTCATCCGAGCATCATGATAAGATCATCCTGCTGTCATATATTAATCCGTTAATAGCACTCCATAGTGGTTCGGTAGTCTTATTCCGGAGTAAACATATGGCACAGGCAATGTTGAAACTGGCGCAACCCGATGATCCCGCGCAACTGGCGCTGCAACAAAAAAAGGTCCTGGCGGTCCGGGGATTGAATAAGCATTTCAACCCACAGAATAAGGTGCTGCAGGACATTAATTTTGACCTCTACGCCGGTGAGTTCGTCGCGGTCATCGGCCGTTCCGGCGCCGGCAAATCCACCCTGCTGCACATCCTTAACGGCTCGCTGCCCGCCTCGGGCGGCGAAATCCTGCATTACGCGCAAGACGGCGGCACGCTGAATATCGCCCGGCTGCCGGCGCGCCAGATGCGGCGCTGGCGCGCGCAGTGCGGCATGATCTTCCAGGATTTTTGCCTGGTGCCGCGCCTTGACGTGATTACTAATGTTCTGCTCGGACGCTTAAGCCAGACCTCGACGCTGAAATCCCTGTTTAAAATCTTCGACGATAGCGATCGCGCCAGGGCGATTGACCTCCTGCAATGGTTAAACATGTTGCCCCACGCCCTGCAACGGGCGGAGCATCTGTCGGGCGGGCAAATGCAGCGGGTGGCCATTTGCCGCGCGCTGATGCAAAACCCGAAAATAATGCTGGCGGATGAACCGGTCGCCTCCCTCGACCCAAAAAATACCCACCGCATAATGGGGGCGCTGAAAAACGTTGCGGAAAATAATATTTCCGTTTTGATCAACCTGCATTCCGTTGAATTAGTAAAAGAATATTGCACCCGGGTAATAGGTATTTCCCAGGGACATATCGTTTATGACGGACATCCCGATCTGCTGGATGAACAGGTCTTGCAGATATTATATGGCGATGAAATTGCCCAGGTTCATTGATAAGCAGATCCCTATCGGTTAAACGTGCGCGCAGGCTTGATTAACCGATGATTTTGCCATTTTCCCCACTGACTCATAAAGGCTATTTTAATGAAAAAGACATGTTCCCTGATAACCTTACTGGCCGGCGCCATCATGACTTTTAATGCCGGTGCGGCCGATGCCCCGAAAGAACTTAACCTGGGCATTCTCGGCGGGCAGAATGCGACGCAGCAGATCGGCGACAATATGTGTGTAAAAGATTTTATGGATAAAAAATTAAACGTCGATACCAAATTGCGCAATTCCTCCGATTATTCCGGCGTCATCCAGGGGTTATTGGGCGACAAGGTGGATATGGTGTTGAGCATGTCGCCGTCGTCCTTCGCCTCGGTGTATCTCGCCAATCCCAACGCGGTCGATCTGGCGGGTATTGTGGTGGACGATACCGACCAGTCCAGAGGCTATCATTCGGTGGTGGTGGTCAAGGCCGACAGCCCCTATAAAACCCTGGAAGATTTGAAAGGTAAATCCTTTGGTTACGCCGACCAGGATTCCACCTCGGGCTATTTGATACCGGATCATGTGTTCAAAAAGCAGTTTGGCGGCAATATCGATAATAAATACAATAACTTTTTCTCCAGCATCACGTTTTCCGGCGGCCATGAGCAGGATATTTTAGGCGTGCTGAACGGTCAGTTCGAGGGGGCGGTAACCTGGGCATCGATGGTGGGTGATTATGATAAAGGCTATAACACCGGCGCCTTCGGCCGCCTGATCCGCGCGGATCATCCTGATTTGATGAAGCAAATCCGTATTATCTGGCAATCGCCGATGATCCCCAACGGCCCGATATTAGTGCGCCACTCCCTGCCGGCGGACTTTAAAGCCAGGCTGGTCGACGCCATCGGTCAGCTGGATAAAGAAGACCATCAATGCTTTATCAAGGCGGTAGGCGGCAAGCAGCATATTGCCCCCACCTCGCTGAAAGAATTCCAGGATATCATCGACCTGAAACGTGACCTGGTGAAAGGCAATCGCTAAGGCGCGATGTGGATGTTAACCCCCGCCGGTCGCCAGTCGGCCGCCGGCAATTAACCGATGGCCTATTTTGAATACTGACTTCAATCACTATTATCATCAGGTGCGGCGCAAACAAAAACGCGACCAGCTGCTATGGTCGGGAGCGTTGGTGGTGCTGTATCTCGGCGCCGGCAATATCGCCGAATTCAACCTGTACGCGGTATGGGTTGCCATCCCCCATTTTTTCGACTACCTGGCGCAGACCATTCCCGTGCTTCACTGGCGGCTATTGTTCGCCGATCGCCATACCCTGGGCTCGCTGTCTTATTGGGGCTACCGGCTGCCCATTCAGCTGCCGCTGATTTGGGATACGGTGCAACTGGCGCTGGCCTCGACGATATTATCCGTGCTGGTGGCCGGCGTGCTGGCGTTTTTGGCGGCCAACAACACCCGCAGCCCCGCGCCGTTGCGCTTTGCGCTGCGTACGCTGGTGGCGTTTTTGCGCACCATGCCCGAGCTGGCGTGGGCGGTCATGTTTGTCATGGCGTTCGGCATCGGCGCTTTCCCCGGTTTCCTGACGCTTGCCGTGCATACCGTCGGCAGCCTGACCAAATTATTCTACGAATCCATTGAGTCCGCCTCGGACAAACCGGTGCGCGGACTGTCCGCCTGCGGCGCGGGGACGTTGCAGCGCATGCGTTTTGGCCTCTGGCCGCAGGTGAAACCGATATTCATGTCCTACAGCTTTATGCGCCTGGAGATCAATTTCCGCCTGTCGACCATCCTTGGGCTGGTGGGGGCGGGGGGCATCGGCCAGGAGCTGATGACCAATATCAAACTCGATCAGTATGATCAGGTCAGCATGACCTTACTGCTGATTATCCTGGTGGTGGCGCTGCTGGATTCTATTTCCGGCAGGCTGCGCAAATGGGTGGTGGAGGGAAAAGGCTAATGTTAATTACCAGGCTATCACCGCAGGCGCTGGCGGAATCCAGACGGCGGCACCAGGATATTTTTGCGCGGCAAAACCGTTATCTGCGCCGGCTGGGGCTGATGACCGCCGCCGTCGTGCTGTATTATGCGTATTTTTTTGCGGCGTTCGGCCTGCCGTGGCCGCGTTTCCTGCTCGGCTGCCGACAAATCGGCCATTATCTGGCTCGTATGCTGGTTTGGCATGATGTGGCCAACTGGCCGTTTGCCTATTATCTCGGGCAGATATTCCTTACCATCGCCATTGTCTGGGTCGGCACCCTTACCGCCACCCTGATTGCCTTGCCCCTGTCATTTCTGGCGGCGCGCAACGTAATGTCCACGCCGGCGCTGCGGCCCATCGCCCAAGTGGTGCGCCACGCGTTTGATATTTTTCGCGGTATCGATATGGCCATCTGGGGCATGGTGTTCGTGCGCGCGGTCGGCATGGGGCCGCTGGCCGGGGTGATGGCGATTATCGTGCAGGACGTCGGCCTGCTCGGCAAGCTGTACGCCGAAGGCCACGAGGCGGTGGATAAATCGCCCGGCCGCGGCCTGAGCGCGGTGGGCGCCAATTCCGTGCAAAAACAGCGATTTGGTATCTATACCCAGTCTTTTCCCACCTTCCTGGCGCTGAGCCTGTACCAGATTGAGTCCAATACCCGCTCCGCCGCGGTGCTGGGTTTTGTCGGCGCGGGCGGGGTGGGGCTGGTCTACGCGGAAAATATGCGCCTGTGGAACTGGGATGTGGTGATGTTTATCACCCTGGTGCTGGTGGCGGTGGTCATGATCATGGATAAGGTCTCGTCCCTGCTGCGCAGGAAATACATTACCGGCCAGGACATTCCCTTGTTCCAGCCGCCGCGGACGGCGCGCGAGACAAAATAGTAGCGTAGTGCGACGCCTCGTCCCGTCCGCGTATTGCATTCAGATGCCCTGTCCGCCGGACACTTCTATTCGCTGGGCGTTAACCCAACGATGGTCTTCACCCAGCAGGCTGGCGATCATCGGTCCGATATCGTCGGGCAACCCTGCGCGGCCGAGGGCGGTCATGGCGGCGAAAATGCCGTTGACCTGGGGATCGTCGCGCACCGCGCCGCCGCCGAAGTCGGTTTCGATGGCGCCCGGCGCCACAGTGTTGACCGCAATACCGCGGCCGCCCAGTTCTTTCGCCAGGTAGTGGCTGAGCACCTCAACCGCCCCTTTCACGGCGGCATAAGCGGCATAGCCGGGAAAAGATACCCGGGTCAGGCCCGAGGACAGGTTGACGATGCGTCCGCCGTCCGCCATGTGCGGCAGCAGAGCCTGGGTGAGGAAAAACACCCCTTTGAAATGGACGTTGACCAGCCTGTCGAACTGCGCTTCGGTGGTGTGCGCGATCGGCGCGTAATCACCATGGCCGGCGTTATTCACCAGGTGATCAAAGGTGTCGCGCCGCCAGGTGTCGCGTAGCGCGGTCTTCACCGCCTCGGTGAACGACGGGAAACCCGTGATATCGCCGGCGTCGAGGGGCAAGGCGACGGCCTTGCGCCCCATGGCCTGGATGTCGGCGACGACCGATCGGGCGTCTTCGGCGCGGGTCTGGTAGGTGATAATGACATCCCCGCCGTGGCGGGCGATGGCTAAGGCGGTACTGCGGCCCAGTCCGCGGCTGGCACCGGTAACGATGGCGATTGTGGTCATACGGGAACTCCTCTTGAGTGGGGTGCCTATAATAAGCAGCCCGGGAGGCATTCACCCTTGCCAAAACCTCGATGTTTTTTGCCTATTCCTCCAGACCGTTTTACGCGGCCACGGCAGATCGGGTAGCATCGGTCCATGAATGATAGTTTGCTTGATACCGTTCGCCGGTATGTCGAAACCGATGCCGATGGCCAAGCCCAGACGCCTGTCCCTGGGCTGACCACCATCCGTTCGACCGCGCCCAGCGGACTGGTTTACGCGATTCCCCGGCCGCTGGTGTGCCTGGTGTTGCAGGGCAGCAAACAGGTGGTGATGGGAACCCGCATTGTGTCGTGCCGTGCCGGCGACTCGCTGCTTATCACGGCGGATGTGCCGACGGTCAGCCAGGTTACCGTGGCGAGTATCGCCGCGCCCTATCTTTCACTGGTGCTGGACCTGGATCCGGCGGTGATCGCGGACCTGGCGGTGGAAATGCCCATGGAACCGGACGCCGGCCGCGTCGCCGTGCATGCCCAGCCGACCGACGCCGAGGTCGCCGACGCGGCGCTGCGGCTGATGCGGCTGCTGGATCGCCCCGCGGCGGTGCCGGTGCTGCATGTGCAACTGGTGCGCGAGCTGCATTACTGGCTGCTGGTGGGCCGGCACGGCGCGGCTATCCGCCGCCTGGGCGGGCCGGACGGCCATTTCCGGCGCGTGGCGCGCGCCGTGGCCATGCTGCGGACCGGGTTCGCCCAGCCGTTGCGCGTCGATCGCCTGGCGCAGGCGGCCGGCATGAGTCCCTCATCGTTCCATCATCACTTCCGCGGTGTCACGTCGCTCTCGCCGCTGCAGTTTCAAAAGCAGCTGCGCCTGATCGAAGCGCGCCGGCTATTGCGGTCGGAAGGACTGTCGGCGAGCAGCGCCGCGTTTGCGGTGGGTTATGAAAGCGTGTCGCAGTTTACCCGAGAGTATGGTCGCCTGTTCGGCCTGCCGCCGGTGCAGGACACGCTGACGCAAAGACGCGCACACCGTTAGAGGACAAGACGGCGGGACGCATCGCGGCCAGGATGCGGCGTTTGCCGGTTCCTTACGGTTTCTTTGCAAAACCTTTGCGATCCACGCGCTGAACTCGCAGGCGGCGTGGCCGATAAACTGATGGGTGCTAAAAAAAGGAGCCTTATTATGTCCAATACCATCACTTCATCGGCGTCGTCCGCCTCGTCCGGAGGCGGTTCCAATGCCGCCGCCCAAATTCAGAGCCTTACCCAGCAAATTACCAAATTGACCAAGCAGCTGAAAACGATATCCCAATCCACCGGCCTGACGGCGGACCAGAAACAGCAGCAGCAACAGCTTATCCAGGCGCAAATCAAAATGCTGGAAGCGCAGATCGCACAGCTGCGTCAACAGCAGGCCGAAAAGTCTGCCGGTACGCAGCAAGCCGCCGCGACCGACGAGGTTAACGCCGATGGCGTCAATCGGGCCACCGACGCCAACAGGGTCGATGTTTACATCTGATGGCCCACGGCCCCGGTTGGCTCGGGGCCGTCTCATTGCTCTGGTCCGTCTGCGCGCTATACTCAACGTTTCATTTGCCATCGCTATTTTCAGCGCCTTCGCGACGCTGTAGCGGTATTTCAGACACCAAATCAAGGGGACCTATCATGAGCACGATTAACGCTGCGGCCTCAGGGCAATTTACCCTGGGCGATATCACCATCAACCGGTTGGGTTTCGGCGCCATGCGCATAACCGGCAAGGGGATCTGGGGCGAACCGGAAGATCGGCAGGCCGCGCTGGACACGCTGCGACGCCTGCCGGAACTGGGTATCAACTTTATTGATACCGCCGACAGCTACGGCCCAGACGTCAGCGAAAACCTGATACGAGAGGCGCTTTATCCCTATGACGGCCTGCTTATCGCCACCAAAGGGGGCCTGACGCGCCACGGCCCGAATATCTGGCAGCCGGTGGGACGTCCTGAATATCTGCGCCAGGCGGTATTGATGAGTCTGCGCAAACTCAAGCTGGAACAAATCGGGTTATGGCAGTTACATCGGGTGGACGCCAAGGTCCCCGAGGATGAGCAGTTCGACGCCATCGCCCAGATGCAAAAAGAAGGCCTGATCCGCCACGTAGGGCTAAGCGAAGTCAACGTGGAACAAATCAAACATGCCCAGCGCTTTTTCCCGGTGGTTTCGGTGCAGAATATGTTCAATCTGGTGTCGCGCGGCCACGAAGCCGTGCTGGATTATTGCACTGAAAACAATATCGGTTTTATCCCCTGGTACCCTCTGGCGGCGGGCGACTTGGCCAAACCCGGATCCATACTGGACAATATGGCGAAGGAAAAAGGCTTCACGCCGGGACAGATCGCGCTGGCATGGATATTAAAGCGTAGCCCGGTTATGTTGCCGATCCCCGGCACCAGTAAGGTCGACCACCTGGAGGAAAATCTCGCGGCGACCCAGGTGCGGTTAACCGACGAGGAATTCCGTTTGCTCGATGATTTGGGCCGCAAACAATAGCTGTCCCACGTATCCGGCGGTTGGACGAGGGATAAGTCGTACTAATGTGACGCCAAGCCGATGTTGTTATTTACAGTGTTGACATGACGGCGGAAAAGGGTAAATTGATTATTAACGCAGGCGAAAGCAGTTTTGAAATCAGTATTTAGCCTGCGTTCCAGAAGTTGATGCGATAAAGGCTGCGAAGTGGTAAGACATGTCGTGATATTAATATTTGAGTTTGCCAAGCGGCGGACGTCACGATGGTAATAAGGCCACGAAAAAAGTTTTTCCATCGCACAATGGGGTAGTAAACGATAGCGCGATACAGTAAGGTCCTGTAACTGAAGTGAATATTCGTGATTGTGGGTTTGTAGCCAAATGATTGAGAATATCACGGAGAAAGTAAGGTCCTGTAACAAAAGTATATATCGCGATGGGTGATGTGCTGAGTTAGTCGGCTGGAGTTCAGGTTGATCAACTCATATAAATACCGGGATTTTTCCATTCAGTAATATACCGGAGGAGAGTTCGTTATAAATACTTGATGTCCCGTATGAAAATGCACATCTTTGATGTGATTTGTGTTTAAAAATTGAAGTAATGAATGTTAAATTTTAAAATCGTAGCACCCTAAAAGCCCTGACCTTACCGTCAGGGCTTTTTTCATGGTTTGCCGCCTCCCGCGAGCGCCGGATTATCATGCTTTCCCTGTCCATGATCTACAATTACCTCAGGCTATGGCTCTACCGGAGATGTTCATTATGAAACCTTATATTGTCTGTCACATGATGTCGGCACTGGACGGGCGCAGCCTGACGGACGGCTGGAATCTCGGCTATGCCTCGGATCTGTATGAGTCCACCGCCGCCACCTTTCAGGCTGACGGCTGGATTTGCGGCCGCGTGACCATGCAGGAAATATCACACGGCACCGATTATCCCAAGGGGCTGGCAAGTACGCCGCTGCCACGAACCCACTATTTCGCCAGGCGCGATGCCAAGCAGTACGCGATATCCATCGATCCCCGCGGGCTGGTGGCCTGGAAAAGCAACACCGCCCTTGATTCGCATGTAATAGAAGTGGTGACCAAACAGGTGTCGGATGATTTTTTGGCGTACCTGCGCTCCATCGAGGTTTCTTATGTCTTTGGCGGCGAGCTGGAGATAAACCTGTCGGCGGTGGTCGAACTGCTGGCCGCCGAGCTGGGGGTAAAGCGGCTGATAGTGGAAGGGGGCGCCCACGTCAGCGGCGCCTTTGTCAACGCCGGCCTGGTGGATGAGGTCAGCGTGCTGATCCTGCCGCTGGTGGACGGCCGTCCAGGGCACCCCTCGTCGTTTGAAATTGCCAGGGAAGCCTGGAAAACGCCGAACTACCTGAAGCTCGCCTCGGTGGAAAAAACCGGGCACGACGGAGTGTGGCTACGTTATACCAAACTCCAGGCCGGCGGATAACCGGGCCGGTTTAACCCGTCGCCGCGCTATCCAGGTGGAAGCCCCTGTTCATTTAGGCAAAATATTTTTGTAGACATGGCCGTCCTTCATGATGACCACAAAGTTTTTGCCCGGGTCCTCAATCAGTTTGATATTTTCCAGCGGGTCGCCCTCCACCAGCAGCAGGTCCGCCAGCGAGCCTTCTTCCACCGTGCCCAGCCGGCCGGGATAGGGATTGATAAATCCGGATAGTCCCAGCAGCTCGCCGTTGTCGCCGGTGGCCATTTTCAGCGTTTCCGCCGGCGTATACCAGCGCACCAGCTTAGCCAGCTGCGCGCCCTGGCGGCTGGCAACCCGGGGGTCGAACAGCGCGTCGGTGCCGAAAGCCGTCTTGATATGGTATTTGCGGGCAAGCCGGTAGGCGTTGTCGGTACCGGCAAATACCTGCTGGGCTTTTTGCCGGGATAGCTCGGTCGGCAGCGGCGAGGCATCCTCGTCATCAAGTAACGGCTGGATGCTCAGCCAGATGCCCTTATCCGCCAGTAGCTTGGCGGTGGCCTCGTCCATGAGCTGGGCATGTTCGATACATTTGACCCCCGCGTCCACCGCCTGGCGGATGGCCGCCGGGGTGTAGGCGTGTATCGTTACATAGGTGCCCCAGTTGGCCGCGGCCTCTACCGCCGCGCGGATTTCCGGGCCGGTGTATTGCACCGATTCGAGGGGATTATACTGCGAGGATACCCCCCCTCCGCCCATCAGCTTGATTTGGCTGGCGCCCTGCCGTAATTGTTCCCTGGCCCGCAGGCGCACTTCGTCGGGGCTGTCGGCTATGGCGGCGATGCCCCCGCGTTCGGAGATGCTTAATGGACCGCCCGGCTGGCGGGGCAACTCAAACATAAACCGGAAGTCGCCATGGCCGGAAGTTTGCGAGATAAAGGCGCCGGATGGATAAATGCGCGGGCCTTCGATGACGCCCTCGTCGATGGCGCGCTTGAGGCCGAATACCGGGCCGCCGAGGTCGCGCACCGTGGTAAAACCGCGCATCAGCGTGTCGCCGGCTTCCCGCGCCGCGCGCAGCTGCAGGTAGTCCGGGCTGGCGGTCATCAGCAACATCTGCGGGGTCGCCGCCATAAACGCATGCCAGTGCGCATCAATCAGCCCCGGCATCAGCACGCGGCCGTTGCCGGCGATGACCTGGGCGTTGTCGGCGTTGTCCACGGCGATGGGATCGACGGAGATGCGCGTAATGACGCCGTTTTTGACCAGGACGTTGGCGGGGCCCGAGAGGGCGGCGTTTTTGCCGTCAAAAATACGGACATCCTGGAATAAGGTGACCTCGTGATTCACCGGCGGCGGCGCCGGTTCCCCGGGAATTGCAAAATCGCCTTCATCCGCCAGGGCGGCATAGGAAAAAAAACAGAGTATCCAAATCAGGAGCAGCCAGGGATAGCGTAATGTGTTGCCGCGCCCGGGCAAAACGGCGCGCGGCCAGATGGACTGGCTTTTTGTAATTAAACTCATCATTATCGATCCTTAAGGATAATTTAGCCGCAACGATAGGCGGGCGGGTCAATAAAAACGCGATTACTCAATAAGCTATGTTACTTAATAGCTAGGTTAGATAACGGCTATGTTACTCAATAACTATGTTAATCAATAACCGGGTCATGTAATAACCGGCTCACGTAATAACCGGGCCACGCAATAGCCATGCCATGCAAGAAACCATGTCACGCAATAGCCATGTCACGCAAGAAACCATGCCACACTGAAAACTATGTCACGTTGCCTTAGCCTTGACCTTAGTCATCTGCCGTATTTGAGATCTGGTACGCAATATAAATAAAGGACTATTTTCAGTTATTGAATCAGCGCGGAAATAACGTTATGGCATATTAACTTTAAGATTATATAATTATATTTTTTATTTTTAACTCTATTCATTCATACCCGTGCGATAATCATGATTATTTCTTGTTGAACGGTGTTCCCGACCGGCGAGCCGGAGGGGGCTTATCCTGGATAAAGCGCATTCAGATATTAAACACGGTATTTAATATGCGGCTAACCTGTTGATTGTACTGCTTTAGATAAAAGGAATATTGTGCATATTCAATAGTAAATTTAATTAATGATATCCCCCTTTCCCTCCCGGCGGATTAAACAGGTTTATTTCTCGATTTAACGGTTGCGGCCGGGGCGCGCCGCCGGGATTAGACAAGGTCGTTAACCACTGTGATTGCCCGGCGGGATCCCTCCCCTGGTTGCACGATGAAATTAACGTGGGCGGTGCGTTCCCGCACGCGGGAAAGCAGGCCGAGCATTGCACCTCGCCGATGGATGCCCGGAAGAGGGTGCAACTGCTGAAGGGGCATTACGTTATTTTCCATTTTGCCGGCGCCAACCATAAAATAGGCATGACCGCTCATTATTATCCAGGCAGGTTAATGGCGGGATTACGCCTGGCAACAGAAAATCGAGGTGGGAATAATCGGCAATCGCCGTAAATAGCCCTATTTTTTTGCAGATTCTGACCGGTTTTTTCAGTTTTTATATTCCTTTGCGGCGTGACCTCCCGAACAAGGAAATTATTATAAAACAGGTTAATGCTTAACCCTCCGGCAGCAACGCACGGGGGCGGCAGGCGGTAAATAATAATTCGGGCGCTATTGCCACCCGGTGGGGTTGATGGGACAATCGGCGCCCGTCAGGCCGGATATAATGGTGACGCGTGGGCGCATCAGGGACGTCACTTTATTTTGACAATAATGATTAAAAATAGAATTAAAATAGGTTTATTGCTTTTTGGTCCCGTTGCGCTCTGCGCTTGCGCCACCCTGTCGAGCATGCCGATTGACGACTCGGCGGTGGACGGCCGGCGTTTTGCCGTACATGGAGATTTGCAAACCCAGGTGGACAGCCTGGCGCGGCCGCTGCTGGCCGCCGGCCATACGCCGGGCCTGGTGGTCGGGGTGCTTGGCCCCGACGGCGTGATGACCACCTTCGGTTATGGCGTTACCGATACGCCGCAGGGGTTGCCCATCCGTGGCGATACGCTGTTCGCCGTCGGGTCGGTGAGCAAAGGATTTATTGCCGAGGTGGCGGTGGTTCTGGTCAATAAAGGCGTTTTGCGCTGGGATGAAACGCTGGAGACATTATTACCCTCGACCATACCGCTAAGCCGGGACGCGCGCAAAATTACCCTGTTGCAATTAGTCACCCATACCTCCGGGCTGCCAAGGCAAACGCTTTCCGTCGAGATATTAACTTCTTTCGTTCATTATCTATTTACCGGCGATAATTTCTACCGGTCGCTGGATGATAATCAGATCATGGACGACCTGGCCGGATTTCGTCGCCCCGCCCGCGTGGAGCCTCGTTATTCCAACCTGGGGTATGCTTTGCTGGATTATATCCTGCAGCGTCGTACCGGGAAAAAAGTCAACGAACTGCTGGCGGAAAATATCACCGGGCCGCTGGGCCTGGGCCATACCGGCTACGATGCCGGCTCCCTGCCGGGCTATGCGCGCCGGGCCATCGGCCACGCGGGCGATCAGCCCAAGTTTATCCGCCGTGGGCGCACGGTGCCCGACTGGCACTTTTCCTCGTTTATGGTGGGCGCCGCCGGGCTGTACACCAATGCCGACGACCTCCTGGTCTATGCGCGGGCGCATATGCGCCCCACCGGTTATCCGGCGCTGGACGCGGCGCTGCGGGATTCTCTGACCGTGCGCTATGACCGGCCCCGGGAAGCCGCGGCGCTGGCCTGGATCGTCGATGATATCGGCACGCAAAAAATCACCTACCAGGTCGGTTTTATCGGCGGCTACTCCAGCTATATCGGGCTGGACACGCGGCATAACATCGCGGTGGTGGTACTGCAAAACAGCTTTAACTGGACGAATAATATCGGCCATCGGCTGCTTCTGCGCATGGGCGAGGCGGAGGATGAAAAAGCCCGCGCCGCGCAGTCACGCCCCTTCACGGCCCCTTAAGCGCGCATCGCCCGCCGCTGGCGACTTTGGCCGCCTTGGCATATACCTAACGTTATGGTGCTTTCAACAGCGTATCGTCGGCGCAGCCGGGACGGAGGAGCCTCCCGGCGGATAAGAGGGGTCTTTTCATGTTTCAAGAGCATAAATGGTGGCATCGTTCCGTAGTCTATCAAATTTACCCGCGTAGTTTTCATGATGCCGACGGCGACGGCATCGGCGATCTGCCGGGTATTATCCGCAAGCTGGACTACCTGGCGCTGCTGGGGGTGGATGTCCTGTGGTTATGCCCGGTATACGCCTCGCCCAACGATGACAATGGTTATGATATTGCCGATTATTACCGCATCATGGATGAGTATGGCACCATGGATGACATGGACCGGCTGATTGCCGAGGCCGGCAGGCGCGGCATGAAAATCATGATGGACGTGGTGGCCAACCATACCAGCGATGAGCACCGCTGGTTTTGCGAGGCGCGGACGTCGCCGGATAATCCTTATCATGATTATTATATCTGGACGCGACAGCCCAACGATTTAATGTCGGTGTTCGGCGGCAGCGCCTGGCAATATGAAGAACGGCTTGATGAATATTACCTGCATCTGTTCTCGCGCAAGCAACCGGACCTGAACTGGGCCAATCCCCAGGTGCGCCGTGAAATCGTGGATGTGCTGACCTATTGGCTGGAAAAAGGCGTCGGCGGCTTGCGCTTTGATGTCATCGATTTAATCGGCAAAATCCCTGAACGGCGCATTATCGCCAACGGACCCCGGCTGCACGACTACGTGCTGGAGCTCAACGAAGACGGTTTCGGCCAATATGGCGACATTTTAACCGTGGGCGAAGCCTGGGGGGCTACCCCAGAGACGGGTATCGGCTGGAGCGATCCCGATAAACATCAGCTCAGCATGATTTTCCAGTTTGGTCACCTGACGCTGGATCAGGCCAGGGTGGACGGTGAAAAATGGGACATCATCCCCTATGATCTGCGCGAGCTGAAAGCCGTGTTAAGCCGTTGGCAAACCGAGCTGTACGGCCGGGGCTGGAACAGCCTGTTCTGGAATAACCATGACTTGCCCAGGGCGGTGTCGCGTTTTGGCGATGACGGCCGGTATCGGGTCGAAAGCGCCAAAATGCTGGCCACGGTATTACACGGCATGGCGGGTACGCCCTATATTTACCAGGGCGAGGAGATCGGCATGACCAACGCGTGTTTTGCCGATATCGCCGATTACCGCGATATCGAAACCCTTAACCTGTACCGGGACCGGCTGGCGGCGGGGTACCGGCCCCAGGGCGTGATGGCGGCGATTCATGCCAAGAGCCGCGATAACGCCCGCACGCCGATGCAGTGGGACACCAGCGAGCACGCCGGTTTCAGCGCCGGCACGCCGTGGATAAAGGTGAATCCCAACTATTGGGAGATTAACGTCTTGTCGGCGGTGGAGGATACAGACTCGGTGTTTCATTATTACCGCCGGCTGGTGGCGATGCGCAAGACGGCGGACTGGCTGGTCTACGGCAGCTATGAGCTTTTGTTGCCCGAGCACGAACAGCTGTTTGCCTATATACGGCGCTATGAACTTGATGAATACCTGGTGTTCGGTAACTTCAGCGATGCCACGCTTACCGTCGAGCGGGCGGACCTGCGCCTTTCATCGCGCTCGGTCCCGCTGCTCAACAACTATCCCGACCTGGCGGTGCTGGAAAACGGCGTCATCCGTCCCTGGGAATCGGCCATGATCAAACTGTGACGCCGCGCCCGTTAGCCGGCGTCGCCCGCGGAAATATCCGCCAGGTTCCTGATAAATACCGGGAGGGTGTCAAGCGGGGTCTCCGCCTCGATCCAGGCGCCGCCGGGGTGGGTTTTGCCGGTGAAAAAATCGCGCCAGCGCATGGCGTGGGGCAGGGGCGGCAAATAGACCCGCCTGGATGCCATGCCCGCCTCCAGCACCGGCGCCACCAGGATATCCGGCCCGAACAGATACTGGTCTTCAATTGACCAGCAGGGTTCATCGCGCGGGAAATCGTAAAACAGCGGACGCATCACCGGCGTGCCTTTCTCGTGGGCCGCCACCATCTGGCGCTGGATATAGGGCCGCAGGCGTTCGCGGATACGCAGCCAGCGCGACATAATGCGGTAATTGCGCTCGCCAAAGCTCCACAGCTCGTTTGCCGAGCCGCTGTTGCACTGTTCGACGCCGTCGCGAAATTTTTCCGGCGGATCGATTTGCGGCTCGCGGCAACCGTGCAGGCGCATCACCGGACAAAATACGCCCCACTGGAACCAGCGCACCAGCAGCTCGAGAAAGCCGGGATCGCGGGTATCCCCGCCCTGGAAGCCGCCGATATCCGTGGTCCACCAGGGAATGCCCGCCAGCCCCATATTCAACCCGGCCACCACCTGGCATCGCAGCGAGGAGAATGAGGAATGCACATCCCCCGACCAGGCGAGGGCATCAAAGCGCTGGCTGCCGGCCCAGGCGCAGCGCACCAGGTTGACGATGCCGGTTTGTCCCGCCCGGCGCTGGCCGTCATACAGGCATTGGGTGAAATTTTGCGGATAGACATTCCCCACTTCCAGCGCGGTGCCCATGGCGTAACGGTAGTTATCGAAGTGATAAGTGCGGTATTCCGGCTCCGCCATATCGAGCCAGAACAGCCGGATGCCGAGATCGTAATAGCCCTTTTTGATTTTCCGCCAGACATACTCGCGCGCCTTGGGGTTGGTGGTATCAAAAAAGGTGGTGCTGCCGCGGGAGTCAAGAGTAACCGGCACCCCGCGTTCGGTGCGCACCAAGAGCCCTTTGGTTTCCATGTCGGCGAAAGCGTCGGTCCGGTTGTCGACGGTCGGCCAGATGGAAATCATCAGCTCAACGCCCATGGCGCGCAGCTCGTCCACCATGCCCTTGGGGTCTGGCCAGTCGCGTTTATCAAAACACCAGGCGCCCTGGACCGGCCAATGGAACGAGTCGATCACCAGCACCGATAACGGCAGCTCGCGCCGCCGGTACTCGCGCGCCACCGCCAGCACTTCTTCCTGGGTGCGGTAGCGCAGTTTCGATTGCCAGAAGCCGGTGGCGAATTCCGGCATCACCGAGACCGTACCGGTGGCGCGGGCATAGTTTTCCTCGATTTCGGCCGGGGAGTCGCCGGCGGTGATCCAATAATCCAGCCGGTCGGTTACCCGCGCGCGCCAGACCGTTTGATTGGCGGCGAAATGCACCTCGCCCACCGCCGGATTGTTCCATAAAAAACCGTAGCCGAGGTTTGACAGCATAAAGGGTACGCTGGATTGCGAATTGCGCTGGGCCAGCTCCAGCAGGCAGCCTTTCAGATCCAGCATGCTGTGCTGATATTGCCCCATGCCATAGATTTTCTCACCACGCCGCGCTTCAAAATACTGCGTCAGCTGGTATTTGCCGCCGGGAATGGGATTAAACTCCCGCGCCTCGATTTCCAGCGGGCTGATATATTTGTCCTTGGCGGTTTCGCCCGGCTCTATGCCCTCGGTGGTGCGCTGGCGCCACTGTTCGGCCAGCAACAGCTCGCCGCGCTGGTTGTAGAACGACAGCCGGCCGCGCTTGTCGATTTCCGCCCTGATCTTGCCGTTGACCAGGGTGACCTGCTCCTTATCCCGCGTGATGGACGGCCTGGGGTGTTTTTTCCCCGGCAGCAGCGCCCAGTCCTGGCGCATATCCAGTTTTTCAAAATAGCTGACCCGCACCCGCAGGCTATTCTCGCCCCAGCTTTCCAGGATCACGTGCTGGCCGCTGGCGTGCCAATGAACCCTGTTATTTCTGATGGAAAAATTCGACATGCATTACCCCGCTTACGTCCGCTCCCTGTTTACTATAGCAACCGCGGCGGCAATTGCCGGACGCCGCCGGGGGAGCGGATCGGTTCGCCATGGCCGGCGCGGGCGTCTGGCCCGGGCCATGGCGTTCGTTTTTTCTGAAACTTTCCACCCGGCACGCTAATTGCTGGATATGCGCGCTATCGCTCTATATAACTAATGGATAAGGTTTCTTGTTATTTGTATAACGCAGACGTGTCCCCTTACCCCAGACCGGAGACAGGCAATGAACAAAATAACGCGGTTAAGCGTCTTATGCATCAGTGTCTTAGGTATCAGCGCCCTGGCCCGGGCCGCCGATCTCCCCAGCCAGCTGGGCAAGGGGGAGGGGCAGGTGGATATCATCGCCTGGCCCGGTTATATCGAGCGCGGCCAGACCGACAAGCAATATGACTGGGTGACGGCGTTTGAAAAGCAGACCGGCTGCCAGGTCAACGTCAAGACCGCCGCCACCTCCGACGAAATGGTGAGCCTGATGGCCAAGGGCGGTTACGATCTGGTCACCGCCTCGGGGGACGCCTCGCTGCGCCTGATCCTCGGCAAACGCGTGCAGCCGATCAATACCGCCCTGATCCCCAACTGGAGCAAGATCGATCCGCGCCTGGCGGGGGGCGCCTGGTATAACGTCGACGGCAAAACCTACGGCGCCCCTTACCAGTGGGGTCCCAACCTGCTGATGTACAACACCCGGGTATTCACCACGCCGCCGGACAGCTGGTCGGTGGTGTTCGAGCAGCAAAACCTGCCGGACGGCAAAAGCAATAAAGGTCGGGTACAGGCCTACGACGGCCCGATCTATATCGCCGACGCGGCGCTTTACCTGAAAAGCACCCAGCCGCAGCTCGGCATCAAGGATCCCTATCAGCTCAATGAAACCCAATATCAGGCGGTGCTGGCGTTGCTCAAACAGCAGCATCCGCTGATCCACCGCTATTGGCACGACACCTCGGTGCAGATGAGCGATTTTAAAAACGAAGGGGTGGTGGCGTCCGGCGCCTGGCCCTATCAGGCCAATGCCCTGGCGGGCGAGGGGCAGCCCATCGCGACGGTTATCCCGAAAGAGGGCGTGACCGGCTGGGCGGACACCACCATGCTGCACAGCGACGCCGCCCATCCCAACTGTGCCTACCGCTGGATGAACTGGTCGCTGGAGCCGAAGGTGCAGGGCGACGTCGCCGCCTGGTTCGGCTCGGTGCCGGCGGTGCCGGAGGGCTGTAAGGCCAGTACCCTGCTCGGGGGCAAGGGGTGTGAAACCAACGGCTTCAGCCAGTTCGATAAAATCGCCTTCTGGAAAACCCCGACGGCGAAATGCGACGGCGGCAACGGCGGGCAGTGCGTGTCCTACAGCCGCTGGACCCAGGATTATATCGCCATGATGGGCGGCCGTTGATTCAAGCGGGAGAAGCCATGATGAGCAGCGCGGTGAGCCTGGATAACGTAACACGACGTTTTAACGGCGTTGCGGCCGTGGACGGGGTGTCGCTGGAGATTGCCGACGGGGAGTTTTTCTCGCTGCTCGGGCCGTCGGGTTCCGGCAAAAGCACCTGCCTGCGCCTGATTGCCGGTTTTGAGCGGCCGGACGGCGGCGTTATCCGGCTGCACGGCGCCGACACCGCCAACCTGCCGCCCTATCAGCGCGACGTTAATACCGTATTCCAGGACTACGCCCTGTTTCCCCATATGTCGCTGCTCGATAACGTGGCCTATGGCCTGATGGTGAAAGGCGTGGCGCGCGCCGAGCGCATGGCCCGCGCCAGGGCCGCGCTGGCGCGGGTGGAACTGGGCGATGTGCACAACCGCAAGCCGGCCCACCTGTCCGGCGGCCAGCGCCAGCGGGTGGCGTTGGCGCGCGCGCTGGTCAACGAACCGCGCATCCTGCTGCTGGACGAACCCTTGGGGGCGCTGGATCTCAAGCTGCGCGAACAGATGCAGGGCGAGCTGAAAACCCTGCAGCGCGAGCTGGGGATCACCTTTATCTTTGTCACCCACGATCAGGGCGAGGCGCTTTCCATGTCCGATCGGGTGGCGGTATTTAACCAGGGGCGTATTGAACAGGTGGATACGCCGCGCCTGCTATATCTTAAGCCCAGGAGCCGGTTCGTGGCCAATTTTGTCGGCAGCGCCAATGTGATAGGCGGCGAGCTGGCCCGCGAACTGACCGGTGAAAACGGCGTATTTGCCGTGCGTCCGGAGTTTGTCCGTCTCAATGGCCAGGGGGCGCAGGCCGGCGAGCTGTCGGTGACGGGCGTTCTGAGCAATATCCTGTTCCAGGGGGCGATGACCCGCTATGAGCTGGTGCTGGCGGGTGGAACCCGTTTTTCCGTTAGCGAGACCCATCGGGCGCGCGTTTCCGGCCAGGATTGCCTTGCCATCGGCCAGCGGCTGACCGCGTCATGGCCGCGTGCGGCCATGACCGCGCTGGAGGAGTAAGGAGTATGGATATGAGCCTGCCCGATCGGCCGAACACGCCCTGGCGTCCGGGACGCGTGTTTTCGACGTTCCTTTACCGCCGCCCGACCGTGCTGCTGCTATTGCTGCTGTTGCCGCCGCTGATGTGGTTCGGCATCGTCTATCTTGGGTCGCTGTTCAACCTGCTGTGGCAGGGCGCCTATACTTTTGACGATTTTACCATGACGGTGCTGCCGGAGCTGACCGTCGCCAATATCGTCGCGCTGTTCAATCCGGCCAACTACGACATTATCCTGCGCACCCTGGCGATGGCGGTGGTGGTGACGCTGGCCAGCGCGCTGCTGGCGTTTCCCCTCGCCTGGTATATGGCGCGTTATACCAGCGGCCGCTGGAAGGCGTTTTTTTATATCGCGGTGATGATGCCTATGTGGGCCAGCTATATCGTCAAGGCCTACGCCTGGACGCTGCTGTTGGCCAACGGCGGCGTGCTGCAATGGTTCTTGCAGCATCTTGGGCTGGAGCCGGCGCTGCAGGCGGTGCTTACCGTGCCGGGCCTCGGCGGCAGCACCCTGTCCACGTCCCATCTGGGCCGTTTTATGGTATTCGTGTATATCTGGCTGCCGTTCATGATTTTGCCCATCCAGGCATCGCTCGAGCGCCTGCCGCCGTCGCTGATGATGGCCTCCGCCGATTTGGGCGCGCGCCCGGGCCAGACGTTCCGCTATGTGGTCCTGCCGCTGGCGGTGCCGGGCATCGCCGCCGGCTCCATTTTTACCTTTTCACTCACCCTGGGCGATTTTATCGTGCCGCAGCTGGTGGGGCCGCCGGGCTATTTTATCGGCGGCATGGTGTATGCCCAACAGGGGGCCATCGGCAATATGCCGATGGCGGCGGCGTTTACGCTGGTGCCGATGGTTTTGATCGGCCTGTATCTTACGCTTGCCAAACGTCTGGGGGCCTTCGATGCGCTCTGAACGCGCGCCGCTGGCGCTGAGGCTGGCCGCCTGGGGCGGTATCTTGTTCCTGCATTTTCCCCTGGCGATTATCGCGCTGTACGCCTTTAACACCGAGGACGCGGCGTTCAGTTTTCCGCCCAAGGGTTTTACCCTGCACTGGTTCGAGCTGGCCGCCGGACGGCCGGACATTTTATCCGCCCTGTGGCTGTCGCTGCAGGTGGCGTGCATGGCCACCCTGATCGCCCTGCTGCTGGGCACCCTGGCGGCGGCGGCCTTGTACCGGCGGGATTTTTTGGGCAAACAGGCCATCACCATGATGATGGCGCTGCCCATCGCCCTGCCCGGCATTATCACCGGCATTGCCCTGCTGTCGGCCTTTAAGGCGTTGGACGTCAGCCCGGGCCTGATGACCATCGTTATCGGCCATGCCACCTTTTGCGTGGTGATGGTGTTCAATAACGTGATAGCCCGGCTGCGCCGCACCTCCTTTAGCCTGATAGAGGCGTCGATGGATTTGGGCGCCGACGGCTGGCAGACCTTTCGCTACGTGGTGATGCCGGGGCTGGCCTCGGCGCTGCTGGCCGGCGGCATGCTGGCGTTTGCGCTGTCGTTTGACGAAATCATCGTCACCACCTTTACCGCCGGCCACGAGCGCACGCTGCCGCTGTGGCTGATGAACCAACTGGGACGTCCGCGCGACGTGCCTATTACCAATGTCGTTTCCCTGCTGGTCACCCTGGTGACCATGCCGCCGATACTCTGGGCCTATTACCTGACCCGGGGTGGCGAAGGCGTGGCGGGCAGCGGCAAATAATCCAAGGACTTTCCCATGCATGACACATTATTGATAGACGGCAAGTCGGTTACCGGCGCGGGCAAGCCCACCCCGGTTATCAACCCGGCCAACGGCGCCACGATTATCACCATCAACGAGGCCAGCCTGGAGCAGGTGGATGCGGCGGTGCTGGCGGCGGACGCGGCGTTCGAGACCTGGGGGCAGACCACGCCGAAAACCCGCGCGGCGCTGCTCTCGCAACTGGCCGATGCCATCGAGCGGCATGGTGAGGAGCTGGCGCGCCTGGAATCGCTGAACTGCGGCAAGCCCTATCATTGCGTGATCAATGATGAAATCCCGGCGGTGGCGGACGTATTCCGTTTCTTTGCCGGCGCCAGCCGCTGCCTTGGCGGCAGCGCCGCCGGGGAATACCTGGAAGGGCATACCTCGATGATCCGGCGCGATCCCATCGGCGTCATCGCCTCCATCGCGCCCTGGAACTATCCGCTGATGATGGCGGCGTGGAAATTGGCGCCGGCGCTGGCCGCCGGCAACTGCGTGGTGTTTAAACCCGCCGAGCAGACGCCGCTGACCGCGCTGTTCCTGGCGCGGCTGATGGCGGATATCCTGCCGGCGGGGGTAGTCAACGTGCTGTTCGGCACCGGCGCGGAGATGGGCGACGCCCTGACCGGCCACGAGCGGGTGCGCATGGTGTCGCTGACCGGCTCGATTGCCACCGGCGCGCATATCCTCTCGCATACCGCCGGGGGGATTAAAAAGACCCATATGGAGCTGGGCGGCAAGGCGCCGGTGATCGTCTTCGACGATGCCGATATCAGCGAGGTGGTGGACGGCGTGCGCACCTTCGGTTTTTACAATGCCGGCCAGGACTGCACCGCCGCCTGTCGGCTGTATGTCCAGCGCGGCGTCTACGACGCGCTGGTGGATGCCCTGGGCAAAAGCGTCGCCACCATTAAGACCGGCGATCCGGCCGATGCCGCCACCGAGCTGGGACCGTTGATTACCGCCGCGCACCTGCAACGGGTCAGCGGGTTTGTCGAACGCGCCAGGGCGTTGCCGCATATCCGGGTGGTAACCGGCGGCGCGCCTCTCGACGGCCCGGGCTTCTATTTTGCTGCCACGGTACTGGCAGACGCGCGCCAGGAGGATGAAATCGTCCAGCGCGAGGTATTCGGCCCGGTGGTGACCGTTACCGTTTTCGACGACGAAGCGCAGGTGATCCGCTGGGCCAACGCGTCCCCTTACGGCCTGGCCTCGTCGGTATGGACCAGGGATATCGGCCGCGCCCATCGGGTCAGCGCCCGTTTACAGTACGGATGCACCTGGGTCAATACCCATTTTATGCTGGTCAGCGAAATGCCCCACGGCGGCCAGAAGCTGTCCGGCTTCGGCAAGGACCTGTCGATGTACGGCCTGGAAGACTATACCGCCGTGCGGCATGTGATGATTCGTCATTAGCCCTGAAGCGGGTGTTTACGGCATTACCGGCTAAAGGGCGGGAAGGCGTCGCAATCGTCGGTGTATGCCGTAAGCGGGCCGACGCCAATACCCTAATATGCAGCGTATAAAAACGCCATAAAAAGATTGCCGTTACGCTCATTGTTTGTTATAAAGTTACGCGTTCATTTATTATTGACCAAATATCACTGGTAAATTGCACCTATTTAGGGCGTGCCCGGTCTATTCTGGTGCATTCCTGTTTTTATCATTTATCTCTCTGCTCCCTTCCCTTGCTTTTATCAGCATTTCCGGCTGTATTTCCTTTCCACTCCTGTGCTAATAACTCTTTTTATTGGTGTTAATCATATTTTGTTCTAAACATATACAGGTAGTTACAGTTGGCCCGGACGCTGCATCTGTCTGATTGATATCATATGATATCTCCTTCCAAGGAGCTTATTTTGTCTCGTTCAACCCCCATGCTTACCCCGTTAGAATATACTCAGCAGGCGCTTTCGTGGATTGAAAAAAAAACGCTGACGCATGATGAGATGATCAACCTGAATAAGGAAGTGATAAACAATTTTAAAGAGTATGTGAATCCTGGTTTTCTCGATTACCGTAAATCAGTCACGGTAGGCGGGGATTACGCAGCCGTAGAATGGCGCGCCGGTGGTCTTAATACACTGGTCGACACCCAGGGCAGGGAATATATTGATTGCCTGGGGGGTTTCGGCATATTTAACGTGGGGCACCGTAATCCAAAAGTTATTTCCGCCGTCGAAAACCAAATGGCAAAACAGCCGCTTCACAGCCAGGAACTGCTCGATCCGCTGCGCTCGATGCTGGCCAGGACACTGGCGGCGGTCACCCCCGGCGCGCTTAAATACAGTTTTTTCAGCAACAGCGGCACCGAATCCGTCGAGGGCGCGCTGAAGCTGGCCAAGGCTTACCAGACTCCGCGCGGCAAAACCACATTTATCGCCGCCACCGGCGCGTTTCACGGCAAAACCCTCGGCGCGCTGTCCGCCACCGCCAAATCCACCTTTCGCCGTCCTTTTATGCCGATGCTGCAGGGCTTTGATCATGTGCCGTTCGGCGATATCGCGGCGATGCGCGATCATGTCCAGCGCTGCCGCTCCACCGGCGCGGATGTGGCGGCCATTATCCTGGAGCCTATCCAGGGCGAGGGTGGGGTGATCATCCCCCCGCAGGGATATTTGGCGGCGGTCAGGGCGCTGTGCGACGAGGTGGGCGCGCTGCTGATCCTCGACGAGGTGCAGACCGGCATGGGCCGCACCGGCAAGATGTTTGCCTGCGAGCATGAGGGCGTGCAGCCGGATATCCTCTGCCTGGCCAAGGCGCTGGGCGGCGGGGTCATGCCCATCGGCGCCACCGTCGCCACCGAGGAGGTGTTTTCGGTGCTGTTCGAGAATCCATTTTTGCATACCACCACCTTTGGCGGCAATCCGCTGGCCTGTGCGGCGGCGCTGGCCACCATTAACGTGCTGCTGAGCGAGGATCTGCCCGCGCAGGCGGCGCTTAAGGGCGAGGTATTGCTGAACGGTTTTGCGCGGCTGGCGTCGGCGTATCCGGAATTTATGGTGGAGGCGCGCGGGCGCGGGTTATTGCAGGCGCTGGAATTCAGGCGCAACGATATCGGCTATGCCTTTGCCCAGGGCATGTTCCGCCATCAGGTCCTGGTGGCGGGCACGCTGAACAATTCCAAGACCATCCGCATCGAACCGCCGCTGACCATCACCCCGGAGTATTGCCGGCAGGTGCTGGCCGTGGCGGAGCGGGTTCTGCAGCAGATGCGCGGCAAGGAGCCGGTCCATTACAAAGCGCCGGCGACGGTGGCGCAGCCGCCAGCGCAGGCACACATACCGTTCCCCTTGGCCGCCTCGACCGGCCTGACCGCTTAAGACGGACCCGCCGTTGTCGCTTGCGGGAGGTTTTTTGCCGTGTCGGCGCGGGTTTCGCTTAGGGGTAAGTTTTATGCCGCCCAAGCGAAACCCCCACCGGCGTGGAATAAACCTCATCGCAAGTGAAACTCCCACCCATTCCTTTGCCGGCAAACCCAGGCCTCTTCGCGCGATTTTTTATTGATGCCTGACGCTCAGCCGACCGGCATTACCTGTCGGCCCAGCTGTTCATTGACCACCTGCGCCATGGCCAGATAGATGGCGCTGGCGCCGCAGAACAGTCCTTCATAACCGGCGATAACGATAATCTGATGGTTGCCGGTGATATTGCCGACGGCCAGCAGGGCAAACAGCACCGTCAGGCTGCCGAATACGGTTTGCAGGCCTCGGCTGGATTTCAGGGTAGCCAAAAACATGAACAGGGTGAAAATGCCCCACAGCGCCAGGTAAACACCTAAAAATACCGCGTCGCTCGGTTCGGCCAGCCCCATGCGCGGCAGCACCAGGATGCCCACCAGGCTGAGCCAGAACGCCCCGTAGGAGGTAAACGCCGTGGTGCCGAAGGTATTGCCGTGCTTGTATTCCATAATACCGGCGATGATTTGGGCGATGCCGCCGTAAAAAATACCCATGCTGATAATGATTGAGGTCAAAGGGAAAAAACCGGCGTTATGCAGATTCAGCAAAACAGTGGTCATCCCAAAACCCATTAATCCCAGCGGGCCGGGGTTCGCCAACTTAAAGGTATGCATATATCCTCAGCAGAAAAAGGCAAAATGAAGTGGACTGGTAATCCTGTAACGCCCCCGACGGCGCAGATCGCCTCGCGCGGCGAAGGGCCCCGGCATCATAATGACCTTGCACGGCTGAAACAATGATTTAGATGGGCGGCGGGCGAATTTTACCGTTTTTCCCCGGCCGGCGAAAAAAAAGGTGCGCCTGGGCGCACCAATATTCTGCCAAATATCAGCAGTATCGGGATAACCTTACCCCTTGCCTTTTACACTACCGATAAATGTTTGCCGCGCCGATGACGATCCCAGCCGCTCCGCTTCATTGAGCAGTTTGAGCGCCTTGTCGATATTGCCTTCGCGCACCGCCTGTTTGATGGCTTGATTAAAATAGCTCTCGGTATCGTTAAGCATCGGCGCGGCCGGGGCCGCCGCCGGGGCTTGGGATGGCGCCGCCTGGGTCGCGGCGCCGCCGACCGTGACCGGCTGCGTTTCCGGGCCGGAAAATATCTGGCCGATGGTGATATTGCCGCTCTTCTGTTCCGCCTCGACTTTTAACCTTATGGTGCCGGTTTCGCTATGGCGGCCAATGGGATCGGGAATATCGGGTATCGCGTTGCCGACGCCTTCGGCATAGGCTTTGGCCGGATTGGTCATGGTGGTGGTGGCCAGCAGATCCTCGCGGGTGGTATAAATCAGCAGGTAGATTTGCTTCTGGCCCAGGGCGGGGGAAAGCTTCATCGTGCCTTCCAGCCGGTCCATCGACATGCCGCCCGGTTTTTCATAGGGAAAGTAGCTGCTGGGGAAAAACGCCGCCGGACGCATTTGTTCATCCAGCACCAGCACGTTGGGGGCATAGATCGACTGGCCTTTAGCCAGGCTGCTGAGGGTGACGGCCAGCGATCCCCGGTTGGCCGGAAGCGTAATGGCGGCCACCGGCCCGGTGATATTGCCCATCTGGATCCGGGGCGAGGCGCCATCGAGGATAATTTCCTGCCTGACCGGCGGCATGAGCGTTTGCCAGGGCAGCTGTCTTAGGGTGGACTGCGGTATCACCGGCGCCACCGAGGTGTCCTGCGGGTTGGTCAGGGTATCCGCCAGCGTGGTGGCCGGCAGGATGGCGCTCAGTGCGGCCATCAGGCACAGGGAAAGCATTTTTATTTTCATTATTATCGCCTTTTCAGCGTGACGAGCGACGGGCCGTCGCCGGGCAAGTAGCGTCGGCCCGCCAGGTACTATTCCTCGCGTCCTACCCCTGGGGGCGGGATGCGCCGGGGGTTATTTCCACCAGGCTTCCATTTGCACGCCGAAGGAGACTTCGTTGTCCTTTCCGCGGCTAAAGGTGGTTGAGCTGTTATCGCTATAGGCGACGCCGTTGGTATAACCCGCGTCGTTATTGCCATAACCCCATTTTTCATTCCATTTGGCGTAGGTGGCGAACAGACGGATAGCCGGACGGGAGAAAATGCTGTCCCCGGCCTGCCACTGCTGCGCCAGCGTTACTTTGTACTGGTCGTTACGATCGCTGGTGCGCTGGGATTTGACGTTGTCGTAACCCACTTCCAGCAGGGTGCTCATGATCGAGGTCCATTTGTACATCGGGCGCACGCCGACGGTATACCAGGTGGTGCCGTTATTATTTTCGCGGTCGACATTCTGGTACATGCCGACGTACATCATTGCCCACTTGTCGTTGAAATCCAGGCCGCCGTGGTCCAGTACGCGGATCATGTGGCCGTCGTTATCAACATAAGAACCATGCGGACGTCCGGTATTATCGCTGGTCATGGCATCGGTGGCGTATTGCAGCACAAACTTGTTAAAGCCGTTGCCGATGGTCTGGGTATGCTCCATCGTGGCCATGGTACCGTCTTTGGTGGCCCCGTCCGCCAGGTTGAAGTGGTCCTGCACGTTGGCGCGGCCGTAGTCCACGCCGAACTCCAGCTTGCCGCCGGGGTTGGTTTCCAGTTCGGCGATACGCACGTCGTAGATGTCGTTAATGGTCGGCACCTGGTTGAGCTGGTTATCGATATAACCATAGGAGCCGCCGGCCTCGCTGTTGCGCGTTACCGCCAACGACAGCTTGCCCACGCCCAGATCGATATTTTCCAAACCGGCGCCGGGACCGGAAATGTCCCAGTAGTAGAAGTCGATCATATGGACGTCGTGACGTTGATAGAAGCGTTTACCAGCCCACATATTGGCGCCCGGCAGCGCATCGATCAGGTTTTTACCCACCACGTTGACTTCGCGGAAGCTCGGTTCCAACGGTTCGTCATCGTTACGCTGGGAAACGGAATAGCCCACGTTGGTATCGAAGTAGAAGCTCTTGTTGCCTTCGCGCCACAGCTCCTGCCCGAGTTTTAATTCGGCGTAGGTTTCGCACTCGTTGCCGAGACGGTATTTACTGGAGGCGCCGGTGGCCTTGAAGCATTGCTGCTCGCCGCCGCTCCCGGTCCAGCCGATGCCGGAACGGGCATAACCGCCAAAATCCACTGCCATCGCCTGGGCGGAAACCGCGCCGGCGATGATTGCCACTGATAAAGGTAAAATGCGTAAGGTAGTCATTATTTTCTCCTGATTATTATTGCCTGCGAACAGGCAGACTTATGCGCCCGGTTCCTGGTGTAACCGCCGGCAGGCGCTGCCATCCTCTCGGAATAAATGGCAACGCTCCGGCGGCAGGCCGATAGCGAATTGGGCACCCTCGTTGACCAGCACCACATCATTCTGGCGGTAGACCAGATTGAGGCGGATGGAGGGAATCTGAATATGGATCAGGGTTTCATACCCCAGTTGTTCCACCACCTGCACCACGCCCTCCAGGACGACGTCGGCGATGTTGCCGGCCAGCAAATGCTCCGGCCGTATGCCCAGCGACATATTGGCGCCCGCTTCCACCCGGCTGCTTTCCACCGGTAGCCACACTTTCTGGCCGTTGGGCAGCTCGACCTGCACCTGGTCGATGGCGATGGCGGTGACTTTTACCGGCAGGAAATTCATCTTGGGCGAGCCGATAAACCCGGCGACAAACCGATTGGCCGGGTAGTGATACAGTTCCAGCGGTTTACCCACCTGCGCCACGCGGCCGCCGTCGAGCACCACGATCTTGTCCGCCAGCGTCATGGCCTCGGTCTGGTCGTGGGTGACGTAAATCATGGTGCGTTTCAGGCGCTGGTGCAGGCGCGAAATCTCGATGCGCATCTGAACCCGCAGCGCGGCGTCCAGGTTGGACAGCGGCTCGTCGAGCAGGAACACCTGCGGCTCCGCCACCAGGGTGCGGCCGATGGCCACCCGCTGGCGCTGCCCGCCGGATAGCGCCTTGGGACGGCGCTGCAGTAAATGGCCGAGCTGGAGAATCTCCGCCACCTGGTTTACCCGGCGCGTGATCTCGTCTTTATTGACCCGGGCCAGCTTCAGGCCGAAGGACATGTTGCCCGCCACCGACAGGTGCGGATACAAGGCATAGGACTGGAACACCATGCCGACCCCGCGTTCGGCCGGCGGCACCTCGTTCATCCGGCGATGGTTAATCATCAGCTCGCCGGAGGTGATGTCCTCAAGCCCGGCAATCATCCTCAGCAAGGTGGACTTGCCGCAGCCCGACGGACCGACAAACACCACGAACTCTCCTGCGCCGATTTCCAGGTTGATATCGCTGGAAATCACGTTCTCACCGTAGCTTTTGCAGATGTTGCGCAGCGTCACGCTTGCCATAAACCCTGGTTCCTGCCTTTTATACCCTGTCGCCCGGCGGCGCGCGGCGGGTTGACATCAAGTGTCGGCAAGTGTGAGTGAAATGCGCGCGAGGGAAATCATCCGGGGCGTTTTTTTTCAAGGCGCAGACGGTGGGATGATGGCAAAGCGCGCTTCACGGCCGCGGCGGCGGCGGGCCGGCAAAAGCGTGACGGCAGCGGCAAATATCCGGCATGCTTTTGTGGTTTGCCGCGCAAATTGCCCATGGAGTGTTAATACGGTCACATCTGGGGCCGCGGGGGCTTAGGCCGGGGGAGGATGAGCCGGCCCAACGTTAAACGCACTATGTCCGGTGTGTAAATTCATCACGGCTTTCCGTGCGCTCCGAACCTCGCCGGACGGGTTACAGGTTTGATTCCTGTCGGGACCCGCTTTTCGCGCCTTGCGAACGCCGTCACATGTGAGGATGGAACTATGACCAGCATCATGCGCGCTCTCGGTACCCTGACGCTGTCGGCCTTGATGTCGGCGATGGCCTGTTCTTCGGCGTTCGCCAAAATAGAGGAGGGCCGGCTGCTTATCTGGATCAACGGCGACAAGAGCTACAACGGCCTGGCGGAAGTCGGCCGGAAGTTTGAACAGGACACCGGCATCAAGGTGAGCGTGGAGCATCCGGACAAGCTGGAGGAGAAATATCCCCAGGCGGCGGCGACCGGTGACGGGCCGGACATCATTCTGTGGGCGCACGACCGGTTTGGCGGTTATGCCCAATCCGGCCTGCTGGCGGAGGTCACGCCGGATAAAGCGTTCCAGGATAAGCTGTTCCCCTTTACCTGGGACGCGGTGCGCTTTAACGGCAAGCTTATCGGTTATCCCATTGCGGTGGAGTCATTGTCGCTGATTTACAATAAAGATCTTATCGCCGCGCCGCCGAAAACCTGGGAAGAAATCCCGGCGCTGGATAGCCGGCTGCGTGCCGCGGGCAAGAGCGCCATTATGTGGAATTTGCAAGAGCCCTACTTCACCTGGCCGATTATCGCCGCCGCCGGGGGCTATGCTTTCAAGCCGGAGAACGGCGGTTATAACATCAAGGATGTGGGGGTAAACAACGCCGGCTCCCGCGCCGGGCTGCAGTTTATCGTCGATTTGATCAAAAATGGCCATATCAGCGCCGATACCGATTATTCCGTCGCCGAGGCCGCGTTTAACAAGGGTCAGACCGCGCTGACCATCGACGGCCCCTGGTCTTGGGGCAATATGGAAAAAAGCGGCGTTCATTACGCCGTGGCGCCGTTGCCCACCTTTAAGGGCCATCCGTCGAAACCCTTTGTCGGCGTGTTGAGCGCCGGTATTAACGCCGCCAGCCCCAATAAGGAACTGGCGAAAGAATTTCTGGAAAACTACCTGCTGACCCGGGACGGCCTGGCGGCGATGAATAACGACAAGCCGCTCGGCGCGGTGGCGCTGAAAAGCTATCAGGCGGAGCTGGCGAAGGATCCCCGGATCGCCGCCACCATGGCGAATGCGCAACAGGGCGAGATCATGCCCAATATTCCCCAGATGAGCGCGTTCTGGTATGCCGAGCGCAGCGCGGTGGTCAATGCCATTAACGGCAGGCAAAGCGTGCAGGACGCGCTGGACGGGGTGAAGGACCGCATCACTAAATAACCTGGCGGCCTGGGCGGCGGCATCCGGCCGTCGCGGAGCGGGCATGCCGGGTTCGTCAGCCGGCGGCCACGCAGCATGCGATTAATCGGGTTGTCACCCGCCGTGATAGGAAGGGTTATGTTAAAGACCGGCTCGGTTCATTTCTCCCGTATGCCCGCGCGCTGGTGGCATCACCGGTACGTGAAATGGACACTGGTGGCTTTTTGCGCCCTGGCCATCGCCTGGATGGTGATACCTCTGTATGCCAGGGGTGAATATCTGTTGGCGATGCTGGCGCTGGTGCTGGCCGGCGCCGGGTTGGCCATCTACGCCAATGCCGGCGCCTATGCCTGGCGCTACGTTTATCCGGGCCTGGCGGGGGTGGGGCTGTTTGTGCTGTTTCCGCTGCTGTGCACCGTCGGCATCGCGTTTACCAACTACAGCAGCGTGCACCAGCTGACGTTTGATCGCGCGCGGGCGGTGCTGCTGGACCGACAGGTGCAAACCGGTCAATCCTATGGGTTCAGCCTGTACGGCCAGGGCAACGCGTGGCGCCTGGCGCTGGCCGATGCCGAAGGCGGGCGGATATGGGTCTCGCCGGCGTTCGGCCTCGACGGCGGCCGCGACCAGACGCTGATGATGCTGCCGGGCGCCGCGCCGCCGCCGGGAGAGCGCGGCACGCTCAGGGTGGTGACGCAATATCGCCAGGCCCTCGGCAGGCTGACGCTGCAACTGCCCGACGGCGCGCGGCTGCGCATCAGCTCGTTACGGCAATTTTCCAGCCTGCGGCCGCTGTATGTCCTGGGCGAACAGGATAGCCTGGCCGACAGCCGCACCGGTGTTCTCTACCGGCCCAATCGGTCCACGGGATTTTACCAGGCGGTCGATGCCGCGGGACATTTCGTCGACGGCCAGCTTAGCCCCGGCTATACCGTACCGGTGGGCTGGCACAATTTTATGCGCGTGGTGCGTGATCAGGGGATCCAGCAGCCCTTCCTGGCCATCTTCGTCTGGACCATTGTGTTTTCGCTGCTGACCGTGGTGCTGACCGTCGCCATCGGCATGGTGTTGGCCTGCGTGGTGCAATGGGACGCGCTGAAAGGGCGCGGCCTGTACCGGCTGCTGCTGATTTTGCCCTATGCCGTGCCGTCGTTTATTTCGATACTGATATTCAAGGGGTTGTTTAACCAGAGCTTTGGTGAAATCAATATGCTGCTGGACGCCGTATTCGGCATCCGACCGGGCTGGTTCCAGAACCCGTTGCCGGCGCGGCTGATGCTGGTGGTGGTGAACGCCTGGCTCGGCTATCCCTATATGATGATTTTGTGTATGGGGCTGCTGAAATCAATACCAGACGATTTATATGAAGCCTCGGCCATGGATGGCGCCGGGCCGTGGCGGAATTTTTTCGGCATTACGCTGCCGCTGCTGATTAAGCCGCTAACGCCGCTGATTATCGCCAGTTTTGCGTTCAATTTTAATAATTTTGTGCTGATCCAGCTGTTAACCAACGGCGGCCCGGACCGGATCGGCACCAGCACGCCGGCGGGGTATACCGATCTGCTGGTGAGCTACACCTACCGCATCGCCTTTGAAGGCGGCGGCGGGCAGGATTTTGGCCTGGCGGCCGCCATTGCCACCATTATCTTCCTGCTGGTGGGCGGGCTTGCGGTATTGAACCTGAAAGCGACGCGTTTGACGTTTGATTAAGGAGGTCTGTTTATGGCCATGGTGCACTCATCTTCACGTTATCTGCGGCTGGCGGCGACGCATGCGCTGCTGCTGGGGTTTATCGCCCTTACCGTGTTTCCGCTGCTGATGGTGCTGGCCATTTCACTGCGCGTCGGCAACTTTGCCACCGGCAGCCTGATCCCGGAGCATGTTTCCCTCGAGCACTGGCGGCTGGCGCTGGGATTCAGCGTGCGGCACGCGGACGGCGGCATCACGCCGCCGCCGTTCCCGGTGCTGCTGTGGTTATGGAACTCCGTTAAGGTGGCGTCGCTTACCGCCGTGGGCATCGTCGCGCTGTCCACCACCTGCGCCTATGCCTTCGCGCGCCTGCGTTTTCGCGGTAAAAGCGCGCTGCTCAAAGGCATGCTGATTTTCCAGATGTTCCCGGCGGTGCTGGCGCTGGTGGCGCTGTATGCGCTGTTTGACCGGCTTGGCCAGTACCTGCCGTTTATGGGGCTGAATACCCATGGCGGGGTGATCTTCGCTTATCTTGGCGGCATCACGCTGCACGTTTGGACCATCAAGGGCTATTTCGACACCATTGACGGTTCGCTAGAGGAAGCGGCCGCGCTGGACGGCGCCACGCCCTGGCAGGCGTTCCGGCTGGTGTTGCTGCCGCTGTCGGCGCCGATACTGGCGGTGGTGTTTGTGCTGTCGTTTATCGCCGCCGTCACCGAGGTGCCGGTGGCGTCGCTGCTGCTGCGCAACGTCGATAATTTTACCCTGGCGGTGGGGATGCAGCAGTATCTCAATCCGCAAAACTATTTGTGGGGGGACTTCGCCGCGGCGGCGGTGCTGTCCGCCCTGCCGATTACCCTGCTGTTTTTACTGGCCCAGCGCTGGTTGGTCAGCGGTCTTACCGCCGGGGGTCTGAAAGGTTAAGCCACTGTTGTTGTCATTGCGTACGTGTCTGTGTCTGTGTCTTGTGTTTTTGGCGACGTTATGTCGCCATTTTTTTTGCCAAGCACGAAAATATTGATTTTTTCTGCCAAGTGGCCATCATGAAGTATGACATTTGGCAGAAAGCGAGGCGCGCATGAAAATATATACCCCTCCCGCAATGAAAGAGCCTGCAAATAGCCTATGGGCCTCCGCTCATTTGCCGGATGCGTCCGGTCCCGAGCTGCGTCATCTGATGATGGAAGGGCTTGAAGTGTCGGTAATTGATAATATCAGGTCGATCGTAGGCTTCAAAAGAGAAGAATTTTTGGCGACGCTCGGGTTAAGTGGACGCAGCATTGCCCGGCGTAAAGAGAAGCTTTCTCCGGCTCAAAGTGAATCTATTACCCGTTATGTTACCGCCTTTGATATGGCTTTAGCGCTGTTCGGCAATGACTTCCAGAAAACCATTGCCTGGATGAACAAACCCGCCAAAGTTTTAGGCGGCGAAACACCCAATCAGGCGATTGGCACTGAAACCGGTGCCCGTGATGTGGTCAGTTTGATTGAAGGCATTAAACATGGAGTTGTCATGTGATCTTGTATCGATTTTGCCAGAAGCAATATATTGCCGCCGCGTGGAGCGGCGTTGGCGCTTTTAACAGCTCGGTGGCAAGATGGAACAAAATGGGGACGCCGATGGTGTATATCTCCTCGGCAGTATCACTGGTCATTCTGGAAGTATTAGTGCATTTACAGGACGAATCCATATTAGATTTTTACCAGTTAATGAGTATTGACGTACCCGACGATTTCATTGTCAAGCTCAATGCGCAAGATCTTCCTGCTAACTGGAATGCGCCGGTGCCGATTCTCGCTACCAAGGATATCGGCACACAATGGTTTCAGGGAAAATCGAGCGTCGGGCTGATGGTGCCTTCCGCCATTGTGCCTATGGAATATAATGTATTGATTAACAATGAGCATCCGGCGTTTGCTGGTTGTATGGCGTCGGTTACGCCGCTTGAATTTACCTTTGATCCAAGGCTGAACCCCAGCCTTTAACGCAACTGGCGACGCCGGTTGATATCCCGCAGCAGCTTATTGATACGCCTGTCGGCGAAAATCTCCTCCAGGCCGCGCGTCAGTTTGCGGCGCCAGTTCGGATACTGGTCGCTGGTGCCGGGCACGTTGACCGGCGTGGCCATATCCAGCCAATCCTCGGGTTGTAATCCCAGTAGCGCGCTGGCGCTGTCGGCCAGGTAGCGGTGCATGGCGTGGTTCAGCATCGGCGACATCGGCAGGTTATCGGCCAGGCGCGATACCCGCCGCGGCAGGCTGCCGTGACGGTGCAGGGCGGTCAGCAGTCCCTGGCGCGAGCGCCGCCGGTCTTCATGCAGGAGGCCCGCCACCGCGTCATCCGGGTAGCACCCAAGCGTTTGCCCAAGGCGCAGATCGCCCGCCCCCCAGTAGCCGCGCAGGGTCGGTAAATCATGGGTGGCGGCGGTGGCCATCGATTGCGGCGGGTACGCCTCCGGCGCCACAAAAACATGCCGCGCATCCTGCTCGAAATAAAGCACTTTATAGGAATAAACGGCGCTGTCGCGCAGCCGCGCGAGAATTTCACCCGGCACGGTGCCCAGATCCTCGCCTATCACCACACAGCGGTTGCGCATGCTTTCGAGCGCCAGGATGGCCAGCAGATCGTCCAGCGGATAATGGACATAGGCGCCCTGGGCGGCGGTATCGCCGCGCGGGATCCACCACAGGCGCAGCAGCGACATCACGTGATCGATGCGCAGCGCGCCGCAGCCCCGCATATTCGCTCGCAACAGATCGATAAACGGCTGGTAGCCGCGCGCGGCCATCGCCTGGGGATCCATGGGCGCCAGCCCCCAGTTCTGCCCCTGCGGGCCGAGTACATCCGGCGGCGCGCCGATGGACGCCGCCAGGCAATACAAGGCCGGGTCGCTCCAGGTTTCCGCGCCGCCGTCGCCGACCCCCACCGCCAAATCGCGATATAAACCGATGGGCATGCCGAGCGCCCGGCACAGTGCATAACATTCGGCGAACTGCCGGTCGGCCAGCCACTGCAGCCAGAGATAAAAGGCTATCTCGCCGGCGTGCCGCAGGCGGAACGCCTGCGTCCCGGGAGCTTGGCTATCGCGGTAATCCGCGGGCCAGTCTTGCCAGCGCCGGCAGGACGGGTCGCCGGCCAGCAGATGCGCATGCAGGGCGTCAAATTCCGCCTGATGGCGCAGACTGGCGTCGCCCAGGCGCACAAAGGCGTCAAACGCCAGCCGCTGCGGGTCCTGCTCCCCACGCAGGCCGAACTGTTGCCAGCACAGACGCAGCGCGGTTAATTTCAGCGCGCCGACCCGCTGGTAATCCACCTCGGGCGCGGCGCGCGCCAGCGCCAGCGCGTGGCGCACGTCCTCGCGCGCCCACCACGATCGCGCCGCCGGGCTGAGGTGGAATTCCTCAAGGCTATTGATATCGATATACAGCGTGTTCAGCCAGCGCCGGGACGACGGGCTATAGGGGCTGGCTTGGTCCGGCATGGCCGGGAATAGCGCATGGATGGGATTAAGGCCGACAAACGCGCCGCCGCGCCGGGCGACTTCCCGCACCATCGCTTTCAGATCGCCGGTATCGCCAATGCCCCAGTTGTCCGCCGAACGCAGCGTATAAAGCTGCACGCAGGCGCCCCACATCTTGTGCCCGGCCAGCAGCGCCTCGGGCTGGTGGCAGCGGGGCGGGGCGATAATGACCCGGCAGCGCCATTCCCGCCCGCCCTGGCTTAAGGTTAACCGGTGATAGCCGCACGCCAGGACGCGGGGCAGCGGCAGCGGAGATCCGGCGCTCACCTCTCCCTGGAGGGTGCCGCCCTGCTCGGTGCACAGCCGCCAAAGGTAATCGCCCCGTCCGCCGGGGGTCAGCGCCGCCGGCGCATCCCGCCGCCACACGGCCACCGGCGGCAGCGGCGCCTCGGGAGCCGACACCGGTCCGGGCCGGCGCCCCATGGCGTCCAGAAGCCGTTGTTTTGTCAGTGCCGAGATGGTCTGCCGCTGGCCCAGGGCATTGATATAGTCGCTGCAGATACCGGCCTGGGCCGATATCTGTTCCAACAATAGTTCTTCCATCGTTTTTCCCGCCATGGACCGCTGATGCCTGTTTGTCGCCACCGGCTATCATGGCGCGGCACAGAACGGTGATCATCCTCCCGGCGACGGGCTAAATAGGGAGGAGCGGCGAGGCGTAGTAAAAATTGTGACAGGGCGCAATTTACCAAAAATGGAAATGGATAACCTTATGCAATAATTAATTACATTATAATTACAATGCTTAACAGTTGTATTTTGTTAGTGATTGCGTATCCCCGGGGACATAAAAATAATGCTAATCCCATCGAAATTGAGACGGCCGGTCAGGCTGCACAATGCCGTGCCGCGCCAGCGTTTGCTGGACCGGCTTTCCTCCGCGGCCAACTATCGGCTGGCGCTGGTGACCAGTCCCGCCGGTTACGGCAAAACAACGCTTATCGCGCAATGGGCGGCAAACAGGCAGGATCTGGGCTGGTATTCGCTTGATGAGAGCGATAATGAGCCGGAGGTCTTTGCCAATTACCTGGTGGCGGCGATCCAGCAGGCGACGGGCGGCCATTGCCTGCGCAGCGAAGCCTTGGCGCAAAAGCATCAGTATGCCAGCCTCGCCACGCTGTTCGCCCAACTGTCGGTGGATCTGGCCGACTGGACCACGCCGCTGTTTTTAGTCATCGACGATTACCATCTGATCACCAATACGGTGATTCACGACGCCATGCGCGGCCTGCTTCGCCAGCAGCCGGATAACCTTAAGCTGGTGTTGCTGTCGCGCAACCTGCCGTCGCTGGGCATCGCCAACCTGCGGGTGCGCGATCAACTGCTGGAAATCGGCAGCCAGCAACTGGCCTTTACCCATGAGGAGGCGCAGCAGTTTTTTGCCGGCCGCCTCGATATTGCCATCGCCTCCCAGGACAGTAACCGGCTATGCGACGAGGTCGCGGGCTGGGCGACGGCGCTGCAGCTGATTGTGCTGTCCTCGCGGCAGTCCGATACGCCGGCCAGCAAAACCGCCCGGCGGCTGTCGGGCATTAATGCCGGTCATTTATCCGATTACCTGGTGGATGAGGTCCTCGATCGGGTGGATGCCGCCACCCGGCGATTCCTGCTGCGCTGTTCGCTGCTGCGCTCGATGAACGATGTGCTGATTGACCGGCTGACGGGCGAGGGGAACGGCCAGCAGCGGCTGGAGCAGACCGAGCACCAGGGGCTGTTCATCCAGCGTATGGACGACAGCGGGGAGTGGTTCCGCTTTCATCCCCTGTTCGCCGGTTTTCTGCGCCAGCGCTGCCAGTGGGAACTGGCCGCCGAGCTGCCCGAGATCCATCGCAGCGCCGCCGACGGCTGGCTGGCGCTGGGGTATCCCGCCGAGGCCATGCATCACGCGATGGCGGCGGATGATGTGGATATGGTGTGCCGGATCCTGCTCGATAGCGGCTGGACGCTGTTTAACCGTGGCGAGCTGGCATTGCTGGATCGCTGCCTGAAGCATCTGCCCTATGACGTACTGATCCTGCGGCCCAGGCTGGTGTTGCTTAAAGGGTGGCTGGCGCAAAGCCAGCATCGCTGCGCCGAGGTGGCGAATTTGCTGGCCCATGATAAAGCCGAGATGGCCCGGCGCAAGCTGGATATCTCACCCTGTCTCCAGGCGGAATTCAACGCGCTGTTGGCGCAGGTGGCCATTAATACCGGCAAGCCTCTCGAGGCGGAAAGTCTGGCGGCCGAAGCGCTGCAATTTTTGCCCGAGTCTAATTATTACGGCCGGATTGTCGCCACGTCGGTGACCGGCGAAGTCGCGCATTGCAAAGGGCAGTTGGCGACGGCCCTGGCCATGATGCAACAAACCGATCGCATGGCGCGCCAGCATGGCGTGTATCATTACGCCTTGTGGGCGCTGCTGCAGCAAAGCGAGATCCTGATAGCCCAGGGCTATTTACAGGCGGCGTACGAAATACAGGATAAGGCGTTTACCCTGGTCAGCGAGCAGCATTTGGAACAGTTGCCTATGCATGAGTTCCTGCTGCGCCTGCGCGCGCAATTGCTCTGGTCCTGGGCGCGCCTTGACGAGGCCGAACAGGCCGCCAGCGCCGGACTGAAGGTGCTGGAGGGCGCCGAGCCGCAGCAGCAGTTGCAGTGCCTGGCGATGCTGGCCAAAATCGCCCTGGCGCGTGGCGATTTCGCTAACGCCCGCAGCCATCTGCATCGCTGCGAGAACCTGATGAGCGGCGGGCAATATCATAGTGATTGGGTGACCAACGCCGATAAGCCGCGAGTACTGTTCTGGCAACAGACCGGCGACACCGATGCCGCCGCCCGGTGGCTGGGCCAGACGGTAAAACCGGATAACGTCGATAACCATTTTTTGCAGGGGCAATGGCGTAATATTGCCCGCGCCCAAATCCTGCTCGGTCAGTTTGACGAGGCGGAAGTGGTGCTGGACGAGCTTAATGATAACGCTCGTCAACTGCACCTGGTCAGCGATCTCAATCGTAACCTGCTGCTTAACAACCTGATTTATTGGCATGCCGGGCGAAAGAACGACGCCCAGCGGGTGTTGATGGAAGCGCTGTCGTTAGCCAATCGAACCGGGTTTATCAGCCATTTCGTCATAGAAGGCGAAACGATGGCGGCGCAGCTGCGCCAATTGCTGCAGCTCGGCGTGCTACCGGAGCTGGAACAGCAGCGCACCCGCCGCATCCTGCGCGATATCAATGCCCATCATCGCCACAAGTTCGCCCATTTCGACGAAGATTTTGTGCAGCAACTGCTGCACCACCCGCAGGTGCCGGAGCTGATTCGCATCAGCCCGCTGACCCAGCGGGAGTGGCAGGTGCTGGGGCTGATTTATTCGGGTTACAGCAATAACCAGATTGCCGGCGAGCTGGCGGTCGCCTCGACCACCATCAAGACGCATATTCGCAATCTTTACCAGAAGCTGGGGGTGGAACAGCGGCAGGATGCGGTGCTGCAGGTGAAAAAGATGCTGACGATGATTGGGTATGCGGTGTAGGGCGTGCTATTGGCACGCCCGGGCTGATGGACAGTCCGGCACCGTCCTGTTGAGTTCCGGCGCAGGGAGTTACGGGGATTCGGCTCTCATGGTGTGGTGATGCGATATTGGACATCCGATAAGGTAATATGTCACGGTGGTGGCGGTTTCGCTTGCCATATGTTGGGCGGATATATGAGTTGCCGGAACAACGTCAACACCATCGTCTGCATGAGGGTGCGTTTTTTGCTTGTTTCCAGAAGTATGCATTTATCGGGTAATGTTTGTGGTCCTGGTCTGGGCGCCTCCCGCCGGCGGGGGTGTAGGTGGAGTCAACCGTGGTAAGCTGAATCCGCATATAGATCCAATGCATTAAAATCTGATGCCCTTATACCAATATCAACCTATGATGCCCTTATACCAGCATTAACCTGTGATGCCCTTGCAACTGCCTCAATCTGTAAAGGAGAAATATTTATGCTGGAAGTATGGGGAAGAAAAACGTCGTCCAATGTTCAAGCGCTGATGTGGTGCATAGGAGAACTTGGTTTGCAGTATCAAAGATATGATATTGGGCACAGGTTTGGCGGTACGGATACCGCCGAATTTTACGCGCTGAACCCAAACCGCACCATACCGGTTCTACGGGATGGTAATCACCAACCTCTTTGGGAGACAGGCGCGATCCTGAGATATCTGGCTACCCGCTACGCGGATGCGATCTTCTGGCCGCCCGATTTATTCGCAAGAACAGATGTGGATCGGTGGATGGAATGGTCAAAATTAAATGTTGCACATCTCTTTACCGCACCCATCTTTTGGCGCGTCGTTCGCACTCCAGCCGAAGAGCGTGACCCGCAAGCCCTTAACCTCGCGTTAAGTGCTTTTGAACAAAAACTTGGCATTGCGGAAGCACGGCTGGGACATCAGCCATTCTTGGTAGGTGAAGCGTTCACCCTCGCGGATATTCAATTCGGACATGTGTTATATCGCTACTATGACATCGACATTGAACGAAAGCCGCTACCAAACCTGGATGCATATTATACAGGGCTAAAGAAACGACCTGCTTTCCGCGAACATGTCATGGTACCCTACGATGAATTAAAAGCTTAACTAATTTGAATTAAGTACTTAATTATATTTGATAATTTACATCATCAGCCTTACGGGCAACAACGATTCAATTAGCCAAGCCGCATCACTGGGCAAGACAATTCATCAGCCCAGGTCAATAAGCCAAACCGACGCTGGGTAAATACGTCAAAGCCTTCCACATCAATCCTCAGCGACGCGCGACCTGCCGGGCGCGCGGAGGTCATGGAGGATGGCGCGAACCATCCTCCATGTCGCTTGCTCGCGCCGGGCAAAACATATAACCGCCTAACGCAAGGCAAGCGAAACCCCACCGAAGCACCATAAACCCCACCACCGGCCAGCACCCCACCGAAGCACCCTAAACCTGCCGCGGGCCAGCACCCCACCGCGGGGTCAGAAGTGGGTATTAAGACCCAGGTAAAATGTCCTGCCCGGTTCGTTGTAGGTGGCGGCGCCGGCGCCGTACATATAGGCGTTGGTGGCGGCGTTGCCGGTGGTCTGGGCATTGCCGGCGCGGAACTGGCGCTTATCGAACAGGTTGTCGATGCCCAGGGTCAGGCTGGCGTATTTGTTGATATCATAGGTGCCGCTCAGGCCGATGATGGCGTACGGGCTGACCTCATCGGTTTCGCTGCCGGTCACGCGTTCGCCCTTGTAGTTGTACTTCTTCGGTTTCTGGGTGCCGTACCAGGACAGGGTGGACTGTAGCGACAGATCCTGGCGCGCCTGCCAGCTCAATGTCGAGTTCAGCGTGTATTCCGGGATGATGGACAGATAATCGCCGGTCTCTTTATTCTTGCTTTCCAGCATATAAGTGATGTTGTTATTCCAGGAAACGGTTTCGCTGACCGGAATATTCAGCGTGCCCTCCAATCCTTGCACCACCGCTTTCGGCACATTTTCCCAACGATAGATATCGGAGGCGCCGTTGGTCGAGGTGCCTCTGGGGACGTAACCCGCCTCGATTTTATCGCGATAATCATTGCGGAAATAGGTCACTCCCGCCTGGTAGCCGTCGCGTTTAAATTCCACGCCGATCTCTTTGTTGATGCTGGTTTCCGCCTTGAGATCATCATTACCCAGCAGATAACAACCGCCGGTGCTGGCGGCGCAGCCCTGGCCGCGGCTGTAGAGCAGGTAGTTAGGGTTGGTCTGGAACAGGCTGGGCGCTTTATAGGCGCGGGCGATGCCCATTTTCAGGGTGAAATCTTCGCTCAAACCCTGCGAGAGGTTAAGCGAGGGACTCCAGTTGTCGCCGACGATGGAATGGTGGTCGAAGCGCAGCCCCGGCACCAGCATGGTACTGTCGGTCAGCTCCATATTATCCTCGGCAAACAGCGAGAAAATATCAGCCGAGGAATAGGGGCTGCGGCCGGTGCTGGAGACGCCCGGGATGGCGCCGCCCAGGAGGGTCTGGGTATTCGACGCCGGATCCTTCATTTTCTGCTGGTTCCATTCGCTGCCGACCGTCAGGGTTTGGTTGACCCCAAGCTCGAACGGCACGCTGAGTTCGGTATGCGCCAACAGGCTGTCCAACTGGATGGTGGAGAAATCGTCATTGGAGAAGATACCTTCCGTGCCGCCGGCCAGACCTTCGTTCAGACGGGTATTCTTGGTGCGCTCATACTGCAGGTAGTTCATGGTGCTGACGCCGCTGTCCCAGGCGCCGCGCCAGGTCAGGGCATGGGTCTGGCGGTAGAGGCGGTTGGTTTCGTGGCCGTAATTGTCCTGTACCAGCGCGCTGGTATTGGTGTTCTGGGTGTCGCCGGCGTAGATATTGCCCTGGCGGCTGTAGGTGGTTTCATACTCCAGGCTTTGCATCGGCGCCAAATCCCAGTGCAGCAGGGCATCGATATTTTTGTCCCTTACCCCCTCGCGCCCGGCCGGGAGGGTATCGGCATAGGTGCCGGTGCGCAGGGACTGGTGACCGTCGTTGATATCCTGCGCGTCGGCCTGGGTTTTGCTGTAGCCGCCGGTCAGGCGAAAGCTGAACGCGTCGCTAAGCGGCCCGGACAGGCTGAAGTTGGTGCGTTTGGTCGAGCCTTCGTCGTCATGCTGCGGCATGTTCAGGTAGGTATTCCACGAACCATGCCAATCGCTGACGTCTTTTTTGGTGATGATATTGACCACGCCGCCGGCGGCGCCGTTGCCGTAGCGCGCCGCGGCCGGCCCGCGGATCACCTCGATATGGTCGATCATTTCCGGCGGCACCCAGGCGGTGTCGCCACGGGTATCGCGCTCGCCGCGCCAGCCCTGGCGCACCGAGTTGCGGCTGCTGACCGGCAGGCCGTCAATCAAAATCAGGGTATTTTCCGGGCCCATGCCGCGAATATCGATCTGCCGGTTATTGCCGCGCTGGCCGCTGGTGGAATTGCCGGTCAGGTTGACGCCGGGCATGGTGCGGATAATTTCCGATACGTCACGGGCGGGCGGGCGTTTCCTGATTTCATCGGCGGTGATGGTGGATACGCCCGGCGCCTGAAGGTTTTGCTTCGCCGCGGTCACCACGATGGTATCGCCCGCCGCCTCGGTTTTGGCATCCATGCTGGCCGGGGCGCCGTCCGTCGTCGCGGGGGTGGATGCCGCCGCTGCGGTTGCGCCGTCGGCAGCGGGCGCGGCTAAGGGCAGCGCCAGCGTTCCCAGACCCAGACTGATTAGGGCCGCTAAGGAGTAACCTGAGAATGTGGTATTCATAAAATCCCTGATCCGTAGCCGATCCGAGACTGCCCTGGCGAAAACCCGCAGTATGGACGGCATGCTGTGTAATGAAATTGATGTAATAAGCAGTTTTTCAGCAACTGCCCGGCGGCTAATTCGCAATGTTAAATCGCTGTTAACATTACGTTATTCCTTCGTCCATCCCTTCCGCTGATAAATAAAACCGGCGCTAAATGGAACTTTTACACACTATTGCAAATAGAAATAATTATCAATAGTATTAAGTTTACGTTTTGCATTAAAAAGTCTACATTCAGGTTTTAAAGAAGGAATCGCGCCTGGTGAATAAAATGATGCTGGTCCGGGCCGATGTGGGCGGGGACGGCTGGTGGCGGGAAGTGGAACGCCAGGGCGCGCCCTGGGTCGAGGCCGGACCGTCCGGACAATGCGCCGTAACCTTCCTGTGGCGCGATCCCCAGGGCAATGAGCGCGCGTCTCCTATCCGCCGGGTATGGATTAACATCAGCGGCGTGACCGACCACCACAGCGATACCGGACCGCAAAGCCTGGAGCGTATCGCCGGGACGGATGTCTGGTTTTGGCACACCTCGCTGGGGGAACGCTGGCGGGGCAGCTATTGCTTTATTCCGTGCCGGGATGACGGCGACGTCGGCCGGCTGTCGGCCGCGGCCCCCGGCGATCGGGCCGGGCTGCGCGCCGCCTGGCGCGGTGTTTTTCCCGCCGCGGTGGCCGATCGGCTCAATCCGCTGCGTGCCTGGACCAACGGACGCGGCCATGCGGTTTCCGCGCTACATATGCCGCTGGCGCCGGCGCAGGCGGCCTGGCGAGAACTTGACGCGCTTGGCCCGGTGGCCGGACGCACCGTGCCGCCGCTGCCGGCGCCGGCGGCGCTTGCGCGTCATCGCTGGCGCAGCGAACGCCTGGGCAACAGCCGCGATATCTGGATATTCACCACCGGCCGACAGCACGAGTCCGGCCGCCCGCTGGCCCTTCTGCTGGACGGGCAGTTCTGGGCGCGGCAGATGCCGGTCTGGTCGCCGTTGCTGCATATGACGGCCGCCGGCGCCTTGCCTGAAGCGGTCTATGTGCTGATTGACGCCGTGGACAGCCGGCGGCGCGGGGATGAATTAACCTGTAATCCGCAATTCTGGCGGGCGGTGCGGGAAGAACTGCTGCCACGCGTGGCGGCCTGGGCGCCGTACCGTGCCTCCCCGGCGACTACGGTGGTGGCGGGGCAAAGCTACGGCGGCCTGTCCGCGCTGTATGCCTGCCTGAACTGGCCGCGCTATTTCGGCTGCGTGCTCAGCCAGTCCGGATCCTTCTGGTGGCCCGACCGGGATGCGGCGCAAAACGGCTCCGGCGACGCCTGCCGGCTGCTGGGGCAGATAGAGCGCGGCCTGGGCGACGGGCTGGCGCTCAGGGCGTTTATCGAGGCCGGCGACAGGGAGCGGCTTATCCACCGGGTAAACGATCGGGCGGTGGAGCTCCTGCGCGGGCAGGGCCATCAGGTGGATTACCGGGTGGTGGACGGCGGCCATGACGCGCTGTGCTGGCGCGGCGGACTGCTGGACGGACTGGCCGCGCTCTGGTCGCCACGCGGTTAGCGCCTTCGGCGCGCTTCCCGTGGTCGTGCCGTGGCCGGCTATTTTCGCCCGGGCTATCCCCGTCGCCGGCGATATCACAGTAAAATAAGGAGTGCGTTTTGGAACAACTCAATCCCTTCGACGACCCGCAGCAGGTCTGCCTGGTTTTGCAAAACCGGCGGGCGCAGTACAGCCTGTGGCCGGAGTTCAGCCCGGTGCCCCAGGGCTGGACGCCGGTGTTTGGCCCGGCTCCGCGCGCCGAATGCGGCCAATGGCTGCAAACCCACTGGACCGATATGCGTCCCGCCGCGCTGCGTTGAGCATACGCCGCGCAATCCTGCGCATACGCCGCACCACCCTTTGCTGAAAGGAGTTACCGCCGTGTCAGACATTTCCTTGCCGTGCGCCGCCAGGGCCGAACCCATCGAACTGCCGCTGGTGGCGGCGCAACCCGGCATCTGGGTGGCTGACCAACTGGCCGCGCAGCCCAACGCCTATGCGGTGGCGCATTATATCGAGCTGAAGGGCGATATCGACAGCGGCTGTCTGCTGCGCGCCATCGGCCAGGCCATGGGTGAAGCCGATACCCTGCGCATGCGTTTTGCCGAGCGCGACGGCATTGCGCTGCAATGGGTCGGCGACGATCGGAGCTTCGACCGCCCCGATTGCCTGGATTTCAGCGCCGCCGGCGACGCGCAAGACGCCGCGCGGGCGCTGATGCAACAGGATCTGGCGGGCGATTTGCGGGTACTGGGCGGCGCGCCGCTGTACCGTCATATGCTGATACGCGTGGCCCGCGATCGCTGGTTTTGGTATCAGCGCTACCATCATCTGATCGTCGACGGCTTTAGTTTTACCGCCATTACCCGCCGCATCGCCACGCTGTATAGCGCTTTTGCGCGGCGGGAAACCCCGCCGCCGTCGCCATTTACCCCTTTCCAGGCGGTGGTGGCGGAATATCAGGCTTATTATCAGTCGGACGCCTGGCGCCGGGACGCCGCGTTCTGGCGCGAAAAAACCGCCCGGCTGCCGGCACCGGCGACGCTTGCGCTAAAACCCCTGTCCGGCCAGGCCGCCACCGTCCGCCTGCGGCGATTTTCGCTTGATCTCGATACCCGGCTGTTCGCCGGCCTGGTGGCGAAGGAACCCCGTGCGCCGGGCATAGCCGATCTGGCCCTGGCGCTGGTGGCATTATGGTTTGCCCGCCTTGGCGGGCAAACGTCCTACGCCGCCGGTTTTATCTTTATGCGCCGTATGGGCTCGGCGGCCCTGGACGCCACCGGGCCGGTGGTCAATGTGCTGCCGCTGGCGGTGAACGTCGACCCGGCGCGGACGCTGGGCGAACTGGCCGCCGCCCTGTCGGGCGAGTTGAAAAGCCTGCGCCGCCACCAGCGTTATGATGCCGAGCAGGTTCTGCGCGATCTGGGCCGGACCGGCGACGCACAGCCGTTGTTCGGCCCGGTCTTTAATCTGAAAATGTTCGACTTCCAGCTGGATTTCGCCGGCGTGGAGGGCGAGACCCACGCCCTGGCCTCGGGGCCGGTGCGCGATCTGGAAATTGCGTTATATCTGGGTGAACAGCGGGTGTCGGTGGAACTGGTGGCCAACGCCGGGCGTTATACCGCCGCCGAGCTGGCCGGCCATGCGCGCCGCCTGCCGTTGCTGTTGCGTCAGTTCGCCGCCGATCCCGCGCTGCCCTGCGGCCGGGCCGACCTGCTGAACGAAGAGGATCGCGCGCTGCTGGCCGGTGTCAATAACACCGGCAAAACGCTGGCGCCGGAGACGCTGGTCACCCTGCTGGCACGGCAGGCGTCGCGCACGCCGGGGGCCACGGCGCTGATGGACGCGCGCCGCCGCCTGACCTATGGCGAAACCCGCGAACAGGTGCTGGCGCTGGCGCGGCGGCTGGCGGCGCAGGGGGTGCGGCCGGGCGATATCGTCGCCGTCGCGCTGCCGCGCTCGGTTTTTTTAGCGCTGGCGCTGATGGCCATTGTCGAGGTGGGCGCCGCCTACCTGCCGCTGGATACCGGTTATCCCGACGACCGGCTGCGGCTGATGCTGGACGACGCGCGGCCGCGCCTGATTATCACCCGCGCGGATCAGGCGGCGCGGTTCGACGGCCGGGGCGCCCTGATGCTGTATGATGCGCCGTTAGCCACGGACCCGCTGTCGCCCCGCGATTTCCCCGGGCCGTCGGCGCATCATCCGGCCTATATTATCTATACCTCCGGTTCCACCGGGCGGCCGAAGGGCGTGGTGGTGGACCATGGCGCCATCGTGAACCGGCTGCTGTGGATGCAGGATAGCTACCCGCTGACGGCCGACGACGCGGTGCTGCAAAAAACGCCCTGTAGCTTTGACGTGTCGGTATGGGAGTTTTTCTGGCCGCTTATCAATGGCGCGCGGCTTGTCATGGCGCCGCCGGATGCCCATCGCGATCCGCAGATCCTGCTGCGGCTTATCGCCGATTACCGCATCACTACCCTGCATTTCGTTCCCTCTATGCTGGCGGCGTTTGTCGCGTCGCTTGCCGATGATGACGCCGCCGCCTGCCGGGCCACGCTACGCCGGGTTTTTTGCAGCGGCGAGGCGCTGCCCGCCGAACTGTCGCGCCTGTGGCAGCGGCGTGCCGGCGTGGCGTTGCATAATCTGTACGGCCCTACCGAGGCCGCGGTGGATGTCAGTTGGTATCCCGCCCATGGCGAGGCGCTGGCGGCGGTCGACGGGGCGAATGTGCCGATAGGCTTTCCGGTATGGAACACCGGCCTGCGCATTCTCGACGCCCGGCTGCGCCAGGTGCCGCCGGGCGTGGCGGGCGATCTCTACCTGACCGGCGCGCAGCTGGCCCAGGGTTATCTGGCGCGCGCGGAGCTGACCGCCAGCCGGTTCGTGGCCGATCCCGACGGTGACGGCGGACGGATGTATCGCACCGGCGATATTGCCCGCTGGCTGGACAACGGCGCGGTTGAATACCTGGGACGCAGCGATGACCAGCTTAAAATCCGCGGGCAACGGGTGGAACTGAGCGAAATCGACCATGCGCTGCTGTTATTGCCGGGCGTGCGCCAGGCGGTGGCCCATGCCCGCGTTCTGGGCGGCGCGGCGGACGACGGCGCCGGCGGCGACGCGCGGCAACTGGTCGGTTATCTGGTGGCGCAGCCGGGTGAACAATTGCACGCCGGGGCGCTGCGCGCCGCGCTTGCCGAACGTCTGCCGGCGCATATGGTGCCGGTGGCGCTGGTCGAACTTCCGGCCCTGCCGCTCAGCGCCAACGGCAAACTGGATCGCAACGCGTTGCCGATGCCGCAGGCGCGTCAGGCGACGCCGGGGCGAGCGCCGCAAACGGTCACCGAACGGCGCATCGCCGCGCTGTTTGCCGATGTGCTGCAACAGGAGATCGGGTCGGTTGACGACGACTTTTTTGCGCTCGGCGGCCACTCGCTGCTGGCGATGCGCCTGGCGGCGCTGCTGCGCCGCGATCTGGGCGGGCCGGTTACCGTCGGGCAGGTGATGGTGGCCTCCACCGTGGCGGGGCTGGCGGCGCTGTTCGACAAGCCGGCCGTTACTATTCCCGACAGTACCGCTGACGGCCAGGGTGATGGCCCCACCGGCGATGATGCGCGGCGTTCGGGGCTGGATGCCGTTTTGCCGCTGCGGCATGGCGACGGGCCGCCGCTGTTTTGTTTCCATCCCGCCTCCGGCTTCGCCTGGCAGTTCAGCGTGCTGCGGCGATATCTCGATCCTCGCTGGCCGCTGGTCGGTATCCAGTCGCCGCGCCCTGGCGGCCCGCTGCAAAATTGCGCCAACCTGGAACAGGTGTGCGACGCGCATCTGCTCACCGTGCGCGGCGTGCAGCCGCACGGTCCCTATCATTTTATCGGCTACTCGCTGGGCGGCACGCTGGCGCAGGGCATTGCGGCCCGCTTGCGCGCCGCGGGGGAAACGGTGGCGTTTCTCGGCCTGCTCGATACCTATCCGCCGGAGACCCGTAACTGGGACGCGGCGCAGGGCAAACATGTGCTGGACCCGGAAGTACTGGAGGAAGTGCGGCGCGAGCGCGGGCAGTTTATCGCCGCGCAGCGGCTGGATGGCGCGGATCCGGCGGGGGGCGAACAGCGGCGATTGTTTGACGCTATCGAGGGCAACTATGCGGATTCGGTGCGTCTGCTGGCGGCCAGCCGCAGCGCGTATTTTGCCGGCGAAGCCACGCTGTTCGTGGCGCGCCGCACGCTGCCGGCCGCCATGGACGTGCGGCGAACCTGGTCATCCTATGTGGAGCGGCTTCGCGTGCATGAGCTGGACTGCGCCCATGTGGATATCATCTCGCCCGCCTCGTTCCAGGTGCTCGGCCCGCTGCTTAACCAACTGCTCAGGGAAATTTAGACACCCACCGGCGTTGGCGGCGGCCGGCCAGGGGCTAATCCGCCGGGAAACGCAGCGGATCGGTCGGCGGGACCATCAGCGGTCCGCGCAAGCGTCAGCTCCGCCCCAGCGGCACGATCATCGGCGTATGGGACACCGGATCGTCGATGATCATGCAGCGCAGGCCAAACACCGCTTCCACCAGTTCGGCGGTGACGATATCCACGGGCGCGCCCTGGGCCACGATGCGCCCGTCGCGCATGGCCACCAGATGGGTGGCGTAACGGCAGGCGTGGTTAAGATCGTGCAGCACCACCACCAGCGTATGGCCGCCGCGGTTTAACTCGCGCATCAGCTCCAGCAGATCTATCTGGTGGGCGATGTCCAGCCAAGTGGTGGGTTCGTCCAGCAGCAGCAGCGGCGTTTGCTGCGCCAACACCATGGCGATCCATACCCGCTGCCGTTGGCCGCCGGACAGGGTATCCACCGGGCGTCCCGCCAGCCCGGCGACGCCGGTGGCGCGCATCGCCTCCAGCACCGCCTGTTCATCCCGCCCGCTCCAGCGGCGTAGCAGCGACTGGTGCGGGTAACGCCCGCGCGCCACCAGATCGCCCACGGTAATATCCCCCGGCGCGCTGGAGCTTTGCGGCAACAAGCCCAGGCGCCGCGCCACCTCTTTAGTGGCGTAGCCGCCGATCTCGCGCCCGTCCAGCCAGACGGTGCCCTCGCCAGGCCGCATCAGGCGGCTTAGCGCGCGCAGTAATGTCGATTTGCCGCAGGCGTTGGGGCCGATGATGACCGTCAGTTCTCCATCGGGAATGGTAATGGACAGATCGCGGGCGATGATTTTTTTATCATAGGCGAGCGTGAGGTGTTCCGCCCTCAGGCGGCCGGACGACCAATCAACAGCGTTCATCTTTTACGCGACTCCCGGATCAATAAACCGATTAAATAGATGCCGCCGATACTGACGGTCACCACCCCGACGGGAAGCTGGTAAGGCGTAAACAAACGCTGGGCGACCAGGTCGGCCGCCAGCAGCAGCAGCCCGCCGGTCATGGCCGCCAGGGGGATCAGCAGGGTTTGGCCGCCCGCCAGGCGGCGTGAAATCTGCGGCGCCACCAGGGCGATAAACGAAATGGGCCCGGCGGCGGCCGTGGCGGCGGCGGTCAGGACCACGCCCGCCAGCATCAAACCCAGGCGCGACTTTTCCACCGGCACGCCGAGCGCGCAGGCGGCGTCGTCGCCCATTTCCAGCAGGCGCATGCGCCGCGACATGGCCAGGGCCAGGGCCAAAGCCAGGGCAATCGGCACCGCCGCGGGCAGGCATTTCGCCCAGGACATGCCGTTAAGCGATCCGGCGCTCCACAGGCCGGCGGTCAGGGCGGATTCCAGCGAGGCGCTGATCACCAGCCAGGTGTTAAGCGATACCAGCAGGGCGCGCACGGCAATGCCGACGATGATAAGCCTGAAGGTTTGGATGCCGTTGCGCCAGGCCAGCAGGTAGACCACGCCGGCGGTCAGCAGACCGCCGGCGAGCGCCGCGCCGGTGATGCCCGCGCCGCTGCCGTTGAACAGCACAATGGCGATAAGCACAGCGCTGTACGCGCCGGTATTAAACCCCATCACATCCGGACTGCCGAGCGGGTTGCGCATTATCGATTGAAAAACCGCGCCGCTGGCGCCCATCGCCGCGCCGAGCAGTAACGCCATCGCCACTCTCGGCAGCCGCCATTGCGTGACGATAACCTGAACATTGTGCGCCGCCGCGCCGCGCAGGGCCTCCACCACCTGTTGGGCCGAGAGCGGCAGCGACCCGGCCCCGAGGCCGTAAATCGCCAGCCCAAGACAGGCCAGCAGCAATAGGGCGGCGGTTATCGACACCCTGGTCCGGGATTGCCGGTTCGCCATCATAAGCGGCTTAACATGCGGTGGCGGCGCACCAGCGCAATCAGCACCGGCGCGCCGAGCAGGGCGGTTATCACCGATACGCGCAGTTCGCCCGGAACAATCACCCGGCCGACCATATCGCTGCCCAGCAACAGCATCGGCGTCAGCACCAGCGTCCACGGCAGCAGCCAGCGGTGATCCGGACCGGCCAGCCGGCGCGCGATATGCGGCATCATCAGCCCGACAAACGCAATCGGCCCCGCCAGCGCCGTGGCCGCCCCGCATAACAGGGTAATGGCCGCCAGCCCCAACAACTGGGTCAGTCCCACCCGGGATCCCAGCGCGGTGGCCAGTTCGCCGCCCATGCTCAGCGTATTCAGCGCCCGCGACAGCCCAAGCGTCAGCGCGGTTCCCAGGACGATGGGCCAGATAACCGCTTTGACCGCCGCCATGCTGCGGATATCCAGCGACCCGGCCTGCCAGAAGCGCAGCTGGTCGTAAACCAGGGGGTTAAGCAATGAAATGCCGGAAGTCATGCCATCAAGCACCGCCGCCAGGGCCACGCCCGCCAGGGTCAAGCGAATAGGGTTCAGCCGCCCGCCGCCCACCGCGCCGATTAACGCCACCAGCAGGGCGGCGGCCAGCGCGCCGGCAAAGGCATACCAGAGATAATGATCGATGGAGGCGGCGCCAAAAAACGTAATGCCCAACACCACGGCGAATCCGGCGCCGGCGTTGACGCCGAGAATACCGGGGTCGGCCAGCGGGTTGCGCGTCAGCGTTTGCATCAGGACGCCGGACAGCCCAAGGGCGGCGCCCGCCAGCAGCCCGGCCAGCATGCGCGGCAGGCGGCTTTGCAGGATAATAACGCAATCCGGGCTACGGCAGGCGCCGGACAGCGCGGGCACGACCTGGCTGGCGGGAATGGTTTTGGCGCCGATAAACAAACTGGCCGCCATCAATAGCGCCAACAGCACACCCGTTAAAAGCAATCCGTAAAAATGGCGCATAAAGTACCAGAACAGAAATTGTATGATAATGATATTTATTATCGTTATTACTCGCAATAACTTATGATAGCATGACCGCCTCCCTTAAAGCAGCGTCCCATGGCGGCGATTTCCCCCGGGTAGTGAACACCTCATGCAAAAACCCTCTTTTATGCTCGATATCAGCCTGTTGAAAACCCATCCCGCGTTTCGGGCGGTATTCCTGGCGCGTTTTTTATCCATGCTGGCGCTCGGCATGCTGGCGGTGGCGGTGCCGGTGCAAATACAGGCCATGACCGGATCCACCTTCCAGGTGGGACTGGCGGTGACGCTGGCGGGCGGCGGCATGTTTACCGGCCTGCTGGCCGGCGGGGTCATGGCGGATCGCCGCGAGCGGCGCGGGCTTATCCTGTTTGCCCGCGCAACCTGCGGGGTGGGGTTTATCGGCCTGTGCGTTAACGCGCTGCTGCCGGTACCGTCGCTGTGGACGATTTACCTGCTGGCGGTATGGGATGGTTTTTTTGGCGCGGTGGGGGTGACGGCGCTGCTGGCCGCCACGCCGGCGCTGGTCGGGCGTGAAAACGTCATGCAGGCGGGCGCCATCAGCATGCTGACCGTACGTTTCGGCGCTATTTTATCACCGGCGTTGGCCGGGCTGGTTATCGCCGCCGGCGGCGTCGCCTGGAACTACGGGCTGGCGGCGTTCGGCACGCTGTTGACACTGCTGCCGCTGCTGCGCCTGCCCAGGCTGGCGCCGCCGTGCCAGCCCAATGAGCATCCGCTGCGCGCGCTGGCGGGAGGCCTGGCCTATCTGTCCGGGCATAAAACCATCGGTTTGGTGGCGCTTGTCGGCGCCCTGCTGACCATGACGAGCGCGGTGCGGGTGATTTATCCAGCGCTGGCGGCAAGCTGGCATATCAATGCCGCCCGGCTGGGGCTGATGTATGCGGCGGTGCCGCTGGGCGCGGCGATAGGCGCGTTTACCAGCGGCCGGCTCGCCGCCACGCCGCGACCGGGACTGATGCTGCTTACCACCGCCATTGCGGCATTTATTACCGCCGCGATGCTCGGCCTGATGCCGTATTACCCGTTGGCATTGCTGTGTTTGGCGGGATTTGGCTACTTCAGCGCCATTAATTCGCTGCTGCAATATGCGCTGATACAACACCTGACGCCGGACGCTTTGCTGGGCCGCGTCAACGGCTTGTGGACCGCGCAGACCGTCAGCGGCGACGCGCTGGGCGCGCTGGCGTTGGGCGCGTTGGGCACCCTGATGCCGCCGGGCCTGGCCGCCGTCGTCTTCGTCCTGGCGGCGGCGCTGGCCGGGATACCGCCGGCGCTGGCGCTGCGCGGTCTGCGCGCCGCGGATATGGCGAAGCCGCAAGATGGGGATCCGCCGGTGGCTAAACGCTTGCCCGCCGGTCGTGGCTAGGGGGTTGGCGAGACGCGCGCGCGGCGGAGGATCAGGGCCGGGCGAACAGCTGTTCCAGGCGGGTCAGCACATTGCCGGCGCTGTAGTAGTCAAGACGAAAGGTATCGTCGCCGAGGGCGTAGACCCGGTGGTTTTGCACCGCCGGCAGATGCGCCAGGAACGGGTTGGCCAATAACAGCCGGGCGCTGGCGTCATCGCCGGCAAACAGCAGAAAGGTTTGCCCGTTCAGGCCGGCGGCCAGGTTTTCGCCGGCAAGCTGGACGATATCCTTGCGCACGCCCATGCTTTGGCCGCCGGTCAAGGCGTTGGGCGGTTCGGCAAGCGTAAATCCCAGTTGACCCAGCAGCCGGCCCTGCGCTGAATCGGCGGTCCACAGGTTGGCGGCTTTACCGTCCGGCTGGTACACCAGGGCGGATACCGGCTGCGGCGGCAGCGCCAGCCGGTGTTTCAGCGCCTGTAGCCGGGCGTCGAACCGGTTGATGACGTCAAGGGCCTGCGTTTCGCGGCCGGTGGCCTGACCCAGTTCACGCGCCAGGTCCTGCCAGCTTTTATCGGCGTAATCGACCACCAGCGTCGGCGCCAGCGGCGCCAGCCGATCGTAAAGGCGCAGGGCCGAGTCGCCGCCGGTGGCGGCGATAATAATCAAATCGGGATTCTGGCCGGCGATGGCCTCGGCATCCGGTTCGCCAATATACAGGCGCTTAACACCGCGCTGCCGGGCCACGTCGCCCCATTGGCGAAAAAAACCCTGCGGATCCGCCACCCGGTTTTGCGGCGTGGTGGCGCCGCTGGCAATCACCGGCGCGCCGATGGCCAACAGCGTGCCGGTCAGGGTTACGCTTGTGGACACAATACGCTGCGGCATGCGCTCAAGCGTAATGGCGCCCTGCGCGCCCGCCACCTGGCGCGGCCAGCCGTTTGCGGCGGCGCGCGGAGCGGCGGCGGTCGCCAGCAGTAAGGGAAGCGCCGCCAGGGCGAGCAGGTTCAGCACGGGTAAATGCCGGAAAAATAGGCGGGTCATCTCTGGGGTTCCTGGGGTTGGGGGCCGGTGTTGACCGCAATAAGATAAAAAAAACGGCAATTGACGCCACCCTTGGGCGGGAATATCAGGATTGACGTTTATTGACACCGCAGATTCTACGACGTAGTTTATTGGCTATCAATACAAATGATAATAATTATTATTGTGTTTATCATTGAGGTAAATGCGGAGATCGCCACGTGGAATTTTCAGTATTACCCCAGGCATCACCCGGCGGCGCGGATGATATTACCAACGGATTTTTTTTCATGTCGCCGTATCGCAGCTTCGTTACCCAGGGACGTTTCTGCGCCATCAACACCCCCGCCGGCACGGGACATCTGCCGAACGGCGCGTTTCAGCGCGAACTGAGCCAGGCCTTCCGGCGCGCCAGCGACGCCGGCATCGCGCGGCCGCGGGTGGTCGGCGCGATTCCCTTTGACGCCGACCGGCCCGCGCAGCTGTTTATTCCGCAAAGCAGCCATGAGTTTGATCGCGCGAAATTTTTAGCCGATAACCAACCGCGCGGCGCTGCGTTGCCGCAGGTGACCGGCGCCATCGAGCGCCCGCCGGAGCAGGATTTCAAACGTATGGTGGCGCGGGCGGTGGAGGCCACCGGGCAGCAGCGCCTGAGTAAAGTGGTATTGTCGCGCCTGCTGGATATCAGCACGCGCGATCCGGTGGATACGGCGGCCCTGATGCGGCGGATCCTGGCGCAAAATCCCGCCAGTTATAATTTTTATGTTCCCCTCGGGCACGGCGCACTGCTGGGCGCCAGCCCGGAACTGCTGCTGCGCAAGACCGGCCATCGGTTCTACTCGACGCCGCTTGCGGGCTCCGCCCGGCGCGACGCCGAGCCGGGGCGGGATGCCGCCGCCGGTCGTCAATTGCTGGCGTCGGCCAAGGACCGCTATGAGCACCAACTGGTCATCGAGCAGATGCGCGAGGTGCTGTCGCCCTACAGCGAAGGGTTAACGGTGCCGTCCGCCCCCACCCTGGTCAATACCCCCACCCTGTGGCATCTGGCCACGGCTATCGAGGGCAGGGTGGAGGATCCCGCCGTCAACGCCCTGTCGCTGGCCTGCCTGCTGCATCCCACCCCCGCGTTATGCGGCGCCCCCACCGACCGCGCGCGCCGGTTAATCCAGGCGCTGGAACCCTTCGACCGCGATCTGTTCGGCGGCATGGTGGGCTGGTGCGACGCGCAGGGCAACGGTGAATGGGTGGTCACCATCCGCTGCGCCCGGGTGGCGGGCAATCAGGTGCGGCTGTTCGCCGGGGCGGGTATCGTGCCCGCCTCCCAGCCTGCGGCGGAATGGCGTGAAACCGGCGTCAAGCTCGACACCATGCTGGATGCCTTCGGATTGCATGAAACGAACAGGAGAGATGATGAGCATAGCGTTTAACCGCTGGCCCGAGGATGTGGCGGCACGGTACCGCGCCAAGGGGTATTGGCTGGATTTGCCCCTCACCGATATTATCGACCGCCGCCGGGACAGCGAGGCGCCGGCGGTGGTCTGCGGCGAGCGCCGCCTGAGCTACCGGGACGTTAACCTGATGTCGGACCGGCTGGCCGCGGCGCTCGCGCGTCGTGGACTGGCGGCGGGAGATACCGCGCTGGTACAGTTGGGCAATGTGGCGGAATTTTACCTGGTGCTGTTCGCGCTGCTGAAAATCGGCGTGGCGCCGGTCAATGCCCTGTTCAGCCATCAGCGCAGCGAGCTTGGCGCCTATGCGGATCAAATCAAACCGGCGCTGCTGATTGCCGACCGGCACCATGGGCTGTTTGGCGATAACGGCTTTATCGACGAACTGCGGCGGTCGCATCCGTCGCTGCGGCTGGTGGCGATGCATCATGACGACGCGCCGCAAAACAGGCCGGGGCGGTTATCCGACTCCGCGCGGGAAGGGCATTTGCCGGGTGCCGCCGGCGACGCGCCGCTTGAGAGCCTGGCCGCATTGTTCAATGAGGCGGCGGGAGAGTTTACCGCCGCGCCGTCGCCCGCGGGCGAGGTGGCCTTTTTCCAGCTTTCCGGCGGCAGCACCGCGACGCCTAAGCTGATACCGCGCACCCATAACGATTACTACTATAGTATCCGCGCCAGCGTGGATATCTGCCGTTTCGATCGGGACACCCGCTACCTGTGCGCGCTGCCGGCGGCCCATAACTATCCGCTGAGCTCGCCGGGCGCGCTGGGGGTGTTTTACGCCGGCGGCAGCGTGGTGCTGGCCGGGGATCCGAGCGCCAACGTCTGTTTCCCGCTGATAGCGCGGCATCACATCAATGTCACCGGATTGGTGCCGCCCGCCGTGACGCTATGGCTGCAGGCCATGGAGCAATGGGGCGACAGCGGACAGCTGGCCAGCCTGCAATTATTGCAGGTCGGCGGCGCCAAGCTTGGCGAAACCCTGGCCGCGCGGATACCGGCGGAACTGGGTTGCCGGCTGCAGCAGGTCTTCGGCATGGCGGAAGGCCTGGTGAACTACACCCGGCTGGACGATGACGACGAGCATATCTTCACCACCCAAGGCCGGCCGATGTCGCCGGATGACGAAGTGTGGGTAGCGGACGATGAGGGCAACCCGCTGCCGCCGGGCCGCGTGGGACGCCTGATGACGCGCGGGCCTTATACGTTTCGCGGTTATTACCAAAGCCCGGCGCAAAATGCCGCCGCCTTCGACGACCACGGATTTTACTGCTCCGGCGATTTGATCGAGCTGACCGAAGACGGCTATCTGAAAGTACAGGGGCGGGAAAAAGACCAAATCAATCGCGGCGGTGAAAAAATTGCCGCCGAAGAGGTAGAAAATCTGCTGCTGCGCCATCCGCAGGTGGTAAATGCGGCCCTGGTATCAATGACCGATGAACTGATGGGCGAAAAGAGTTGCGCGTTTATCGTCGCCACGCAGAATATCAACGCGGTGGCGCTGCGCCGCCATCTGCGCCAGCTGGGCGTGGCGGAGTTTAAATTACCCGACCGCTTTGAACGCCTGGACGCGCTGCCGCTGACCCCGGTGGGCAAGGTGGATAAAAAACGACTGCGCCGGCTGATTGACGCCGCCAATGGCAAACCCGCCACAGGAGATGAATAAATGGCT
>NZ_DASWOM010000112.1:0-28917 GCF_036398755.1 Acerihabitans sp.
TGGTGCCCGGACTCGGAATCGAACCAAGGACACGGGGATTTTCAATCCCCTGCTCTACCGACTGAGCTATCCGGGCAACGCGCCGCATTAAACCGTATTGACCGCTGTTCGTCAATGGATTTATCAAGGATTTATGCGTAATCCCACTCAATCGCTGACTTTTCAGGCAAAGTGGCGCTAAATTCAGGCCAGCGCGCCGTTTTTACGGCACAACGCCAAGCGCAGTATATCTTCCGCCAGGCGCCTGGCCACGGCTACGTCCTGCAACTGATGCTTTACCAGCAGTTTGCTCAGGCAGCCCTCCAGAATGAGCTCCATTTGCTGCGCCACCATGGTGGGATCGTCGGTTTCCAATTGATCCAGCAGTGCGCGGGTATAAGCGTAGGACGCCTGTTTTTGCCGTTCGGCCAGTTGGTGGATCGGGTGGTCGACGGCTGGATAAAAACTACAGGCGGCAACAAACAGGCAGCCGGGGTAACGCTGCTGGCGCACCTGCTCGTCCAGCACATGGTAGCGCGCCAGCAGTTTTTGCTGCGGGTCGAGGGTGGCGTCCAGCAGCAGCTGGCTGCGCCAGCCGTCGATTTGTTCGCCATGATAACGCAGGCAGTCCAGCAGCAGCGCCTCGCGATCCGGCCAAAATTGCTCAAGCTCGGCGAGCGGGGTAGCCAGGCCGTCGGCAAGCATCTCCAGTGAAACGAGGGTAAAACCTTTTTGTTCCAAAAGGTTCAACGCATAATCCAGTACCTGTTCGCGTTGCACGTATGCCTCCTAAATGCTTGCGGTTGCCAGTCCCTAGTGTCGGTTATCGGGCGACTTTCTGCAAATGGCGCTGAAAGTCATCGGCATTCATAAAGCCGGTTACCCTGGAGCCAGGAATCTCCCGTCCCTGACGGTCGAAAAACAGGATGGTGGGCAGGCCCAACACCTGTAACTCCTTGAGCAGGGTCTGCTGCTCAGGCGAATTGGCCGTGACATCCGCCTGTAATAACGTCAGCTTGGCAAGCTGATGTTTCACCCCTGCGGCGGGGAAGGTGTATTTATCAAATTCCTTGCAGGCGACACACCAGTCGGCATACAGATCCAGCATCACCGGCCGATCGGGCGAGGCGTTGAGCGCCTGGTTGATCTGCGCGCTGGTGGTGACGCGCCCGAACACCGGCGCGGCGCCGTCGAGCGCGGCATTAACGCCCGCCGGGGGGGGGAACGCCCAGTCCTGCAACGGCCTGACCGCCACCGCCATCAGCACCAGCAGCAGGATTTGCAGCAGGCGCACTCCGCGAAAACGGCCTTCCCGGCAAACAAGCAGCGCCCAGGCGAAAAAAGCGACCGCCAGCCCACTCCACAGCCGCAGACCCCAGGTATCGCCGAACACCCGCTCGAGCAAAAACACCGGCAGCGCCAGAATAACAAAGCCCATGCCTTGTTTGACCTGCTGCATCCAGGGGCCGCCGCGCGGCAGCAGGCGGTGGCCGAACACCGCCACCAGGATAAGCGGCAGTCCCATGCCCAGAGCATACAGATAAAGCGTCACGCCGCCGACGGCCAGGTTACCGCTTTGTGCTATGTACAACAAAATAGCGCCGAGCGGCGCGGTGGTGCAGGGCGAACAAAACAGCCCCGCCAGCGCGCCCATGATAAAGACGCCGGGCAAGGCGCCGCCGCGTTGCCGGTTGCTCCAAAGCGTCAGCCGGGTTTGCAGCGCCACCGGCAATTGCAGGCTGAATAACCCGAACATCGACAGCGCCAGAATGATAAACAGCGCCGACAGGCCGATAAGCACCGCGGGCTGCTGTAACGCGGCCTGGAACCGTAGCCCGGCGGCGGCAACCAGCATGCCCAGCCCGGTATAGGTAATCGCCATGCCCTGCACATACACCACGGCAAGCGCGAGTACCCGTCCGGTGCCGAGCCGCGCCGCGCCGGCGCCGAGGATAATGCCGGAAATCAGCGGATACATGGGCAGCACGCAGGGCGTAAAGGCGATGCCGATACCGATAAGCAGCGCCCACCATGGGGAAAAGGGCAGGACATCCGCACCTTGCGCCGGCGCGGGGCTAATGGCAGCGGAGTTTACGGCGCCGCCTGGGGTGGTCGCCGCCGGGCTGACGGCGCCTGCGGGGGCCGACACCGCCGATAACGGCACTTTCCGGGTCACTGGCGGGTAACAAAACCCGGCTTCGGCGCAGCCCTGATAGGTTACGCTTACCGTTGAGCCCGCCGCCGCTTCCCGCAGCGGAACCTTCAGCGCCAGGTTCGATCGGTAAACCTGCACGTCGCCAAAAAACTCGTCGTGATGGTTCTGGCCTGCGGGCATGACGGGATCGCCCAGCCGGGCGCCGGTCGGTTCCAGCTTGATTTGCTGGCGGTAGAGGTAATAACCGGGACGTATCCGCCAGTTGAGCGCCAGCGCGTCGCCCTGCTGGTGGAAGTCAAAACTGAACGCCTGGTCGACCGGCACAAACGCCTGGGCCGGCGTATTGCCGAACAGCGAGGCGGCGGCGGGGGCCGGCAGGCCGATGCCCAGCCAAGCCAGCAGGATCAGTGTAAGGACGCGTTGAGCCATGATAGATAATCTGGATCGCCACCCTGGACGGGTAATACCAGTAACTCCGGAGTTTGATAGGGATGATGTGTTTTGATGCAGGCAATCAGCTCTTGCTGATGGCGGACATGGCTTTTTATCAGCATCTGCACTTCATCTTCCTGCTCAAGCTTGCCCTCCCAAAAATAAAGCGAGGTCGCGCCCGGCAGCAGGGTTACGCAGCCGGCCAGCTTTTCGCCGAGCAGTTTGCCCGCCAGCGCCTGCGCGGTGGCCTTATCCGGCGCGGTGCACAGGATGATGATAATGCCGTTTTCCGCGGCGCCGCGTTCAGGCTGGTTCTGTTGGGATGCGTGGGGGTCAGGAATGCCGTCGGCGACGGGATCCGCCGCCGGAATCCGTTTTCCGGCCGGGAATTTTGCTGCCATATCAACCTCTCGGTGAAGCGCCGACCGGCAGTATAACCCGGCCGGCGCCCTGGCGACAGCAATGAAAAACACCTGCGCGGACCACGCTACCGGCGATTACTCGTTATCATCGGTATAGCGCACGGCTTTATAGGTGGGGTGCATCAGGTTTTCCAGCGAGAAGATATCGTCCAGCTCGGCGGGCGTCAGCAATGCGCGTTCCAGCACCACTTCGCGCACGCTTTTACCGGTTTCGGCACAGATTTTGCCGACGATATCGCCGTTATGGTGGCCGATAAACGGGTTGAGGTAGGTGATGATGCCGATGGAGTTGAAGACATAGGCCTCGCACACCTCGCGATTAGCGGTAATGCCGTTGATGCATTTATCCAGCAGGTTAAAGCAGGCGTTGGTCAGGATATGCACCGATTCAAACATCGCCTGTCCGATAACCGGCTCCATCACGTTCAGCTGCAGCTGGCCGGCCTCGGCCGCCATGGTGATGCAGGTATCGTTGCCGATAACCTTGAAGCACACCTGGTTAACCACCTCCGGCACCACCGGATTGACCTTGGCCGGCATGATCGAGGAACCCGCCTGTAGCTGCGGCAGGTTGATTTCGTTAAGACCGGTGCGTGGCCCGGAGGACAGCAGCCTGAGGTCGTTACAGATTTTGGACAGTTTTACCGCCAGGCGTTTTAACGCGCTGTGCACCATGACATAAGCGCCGCAGTCGGAGGTGGCCTCGATAAGATCTTCCGCCGGCGACAAGGGCAGGTTGCTGATTTCCGCCAGTTTCTGCACCGCCAGCGCCTGGTAGCCGTCCGGCGTGTTCAGCCGGGTGCCGATGGCGGTGGCGCCCAGGTTCACTTCCAGCAACAGCTCGGCGGTGCGTAGCAAATTCTTATTTTCTTCTTTCAGCAGCACGGTAAACGCGTGGAACTCCTGGCCCAGGGTCATCGGCACCGCGTCCTGCAACTGGGTGCGGCCCATTTTAAGGACGGTGGCGAACGCTTGCGCCTTGCGCTCGAATCCTTCCCCCAACTGGCCGACCGCCTCGATCAGCTTGAGGATCGAGATATATACCGCAATACGAAAGCCGGTAGGATAGACATCATTGGTCGACTGGCATTTATTCAGGTGATCGTTGGGGTTGAGGTATTGGTATTCCCCCTTGTGATGGCCCATCAGCTCCAGGCCGATATTCGCCAGCACCTCGTTGGTGTTCATGTTCACCGACGTGCCGGCGCCGCCCTGGAAAACGTCGATGGGAAACTGATCCAGGCAGCGGCCTTTATCCAGCACTTCATCACAAGCGGCGACGATGGTATCGGCAATGGCGCGCGGCAGGGTATGCAGCTCTTTGTTGGCCAGCGCGGCCGCTTTTTTCACCATGACCATGCCGCGCACGAATTCGGGGATGTCGCTGATTTTGGTGTTGCTGATATAGAAGTTTTCAATGGCGCGCAGGGTATGGATGCCATAATAAGCTTCAGAAGGAACTTCGCGTGTTCCCAACAAGTCTTCTTCTATACGGATGGTATTCGCCATGGGTACTTCCTTAATAAGCGATGTTTTTAACGGTTGGCGCGGGATAATAGCGGAATAATTTTATTATCCAGCGCGTTGCACTGACATTATACTTTTACCCATAATTATATTCTGATTTAGCATTAGCACCATTAAGTTGATCACGATTATGTAACAAAATTTTCAACCGCGGGACAACACGCCTGGCCGGGCGTTGGGGCGGCGCGTGGCGTCGCGACGGATGCCCGGGATGTAAAGTGCGGTAAATAACCCGCGCCGGGATCCGCGCTTCAGGATACCATAACCCCAGGCAGGCTTTTGTCGCCCCATCCACCCCGCCCGGCGCCGGCATACGAAGAGGCGCAGGGCCAGTTAAACCAAGGAGAATTCGGTGCGTTGGATACCCTTACTATTGATTTTTATCGTGGCCTATATCGAGATAACGCTGGTTGTCCAGGTCGCGCATGTCATCGGCGTGCTTTTTACGCTGCTGCTGATTGTGCTGACCTCGTTTATCGGTGTGTCGCTGGTGCGTACCCAGGGGGTAAAGATCCTGGGGCAGATGCAGGTCAAGATCGCTAATGGCGAAAGCCCGGCGGTTGAAATGATCAAAAGCGTTTCCGTCCTGCTGGCGGGATTCCTGCTACTGCTGCCTGGTTTTTTCACCGATTTTCTCGGGTTGCTGCTGCTGCTGCCGCCGGTGCAGAATTCGCTTACCCTGAAACTGTTGCCCTACCTGCGGTTTCAGCGCGGCGCGGCCGGCGGTTTTGGCCCCGGCGACGCGGGCGGCGATACCTTCGAGGGTGAGTTCAAACGTAAGGACATTCCCCGCGACGCCATCGAGCACCGATCCGAAGATGATAAATAGATGTTAATTTTTTTGGCCAGGCTGCTATTTTAACTTTATGATCTTAATCATATTTTATTTATAGCGGCTGAAAAATAACCGTTCAGGCAAAAAAATTCTTATTTACCCCCTTGAAGCGTAACTGAACGCCCCCATCTTAATCACCACGAGGCAGGGCGTGAAGGCATGCCCGGCATTCATCCTGAAACAGATACGGACTTTCTTAAGGAGAGCTTTCAATGAAAATTCGTCCATTACACGATCGCGTTATCGTCAAGCGCAAAGAAGTTGAATCCAAATCGGCTGGCGGCATCGTTTTGACCGGTTCCGCGGCGGGTAAATCCACCCGTGGCGAAGTACTGGCAATCGGCCATGGTCGCATCCTCGAAAACGGTGAAATCAAACCACTGGATGTGAAAATCGGCGATATCGTGATTTTCAACGACGGTTATGGCGTGAAAGTAGAAAAGATCGATAACGAAGAAGTCCTGATCATGTCCGAAAGCGACATTCTGGCCATCGTCGAGAAGTAATCATTCTCGCGTAATCATCTTAACTGAACGAATTTAAGGGAAATTCAAATGGCAGCTAAAGACGTAAAATTCGGTAACGAAGCCCGTATCAAAATGCTTCGCGGCGTAAACGTTCTGGCGGACGCGGTCAAGGTGACCCTGGGTCCCAAAGGCCGCAACGTGGTGCTGGATAAATCCTTCGGCGCACCCGTCATCACTAAAGACGGCGTGTCCGTGGCGCGTGAAATCGAACTGGAAGACAAGTTCGAAAACATGGGCGCCCAGATGTTGAAAGAAGTTGCCTCCAAAGCGAATGACGCTGCGGGCGACGGTACCACCACCGCCACCGTTCTGGCTCAATCCATCGTCAATGAAGGTTTGAAAGCCGTTGCCGCTGGCATGAACCCGATGGACCTGAAGCGTGGCATCGACAAAGCGGTAATCGCCGCCGTCGAAGAATTGAAAAAACTGTCCGTGCCCTGTTCTGATTTCAAAGCCATTGCCCAGGTAGGCACCATCTCCGCCAACTCCGATGAAACGGTCGGCAAACTGATCGCCGAAGCCATGGAGAAGGTCAGCAAGGAAGGCGTGATCACCGTTGAGGAAGGCTCTGGCCTGCAGGACGAGCTGGACGTGGTTGAAGGCATGCAGTTCGACCGTGGTTACCTCTCCCCGTATTTCATCAACAAACCGGAAACCGGCACTATCGAACTCGAAAGTCCGTTCATCCTGTTGGCTGATAAAAAAATCTCCAATATCCGCGAAATGCTGCCGGTACTGGAAGCCGTTGCCAAAGCAGGCAAACCGCTGCTGATCATCGCTGAAGACGTCGAGGGCGAAGCCCTGGCGACATTGGTGGTCAACACCATGCGCGGCATTGTTAAAGTTGCGGCCGTGAAAGCGCCGGGCTTCGGCGACCGTCGTAAAGCCATGCTGCAGGACATCGCCACGTTGACCGCCGGTACCGTGATTTCTGAAGAAATCGGCCTGGAACTGGAAAAAGCCACCCTGGAAGATATGGGTCAGGCGAAACGTGTGGTCATCACCAAGGACAACACCACGATCATCGACGGTATCGGCGAGAAAATTGATATCGACCAGCGTGTTGCCACCATCAAGCAGCAGAGCGAAGACGCCACCTCCGATTACGATCGCGAAAAACTGCAGGAACGTATTGCCAAACTGGCCGGCGGTGTTGCCGTGATTAAAGTTGGCGCCGCGACTGAAGTGGAAATGAAAGAGAAAAAAGCCCGCGTGGAAGATGCCCTGCATGCGACCCGCGCGGCCGTTGAAGAAGGCGTGGTTGCCGGCGGCGGCGTAGCGCTGATTCGCGTAGCCAATAGCATCACCGAACTGCGTGGCGACAACGAAGATCAGAACGTCGGCATCAAGATTGCGCGTCGCGCCATGGAAGCGCCTTTGCGCCAGATCGTGGCCAACGCCGGTGAAGAACCTTCGGTTATCGCCAATAACGTTAAAGCCAGCAACGGCAACATGGGCTATAACGCGTCGACCGAAGAATACGGCGATATGATTGCCATGGGTATCCTGGATCCTACCAAGGTAACCCGTTCAGCGCTGCAATATGCGGCTTCCATCGCCAGCCTGATGATCACGACCGAGTGTATGATCACCGATCTGCCGCGTGAAGACAAAGCCGATATGGGTGGCGCCGGTGGCGGCATGGGCGGTATGGGCGGCATGGGCGGCATGATGTAATGCTCCTGTTGCGCTGATAGCGTTGAAAAACCCCGGCTTGCCGGGGTTTTTTTTGGCAAAAAATTATCAACCGGACCGTTTTTAAGGTATAAACAGGTAGCGGTATGGGCAGGGTAAACAGCGGTTTATGCGCTGGGGATTGCCCAAGGGAAAATATGGCGCACAGCAAAACTTTTGCCGGACATATCAATATTCGAGGATAACGATGCGAATCAAATTTCTACTGTGTCTTTGTGCAGGCGGTTTGTTATTAGCGGGATGCACAACTACTAATCAATTGTCCGCCGCGGGCCAATCGGTGAAATTTACCGATGACCAGCCGGGCAGTACCTGCCAGGCGCTGGGTACGGTCACCGGCACGCAGGGCAATTGGTTGTCGGGCGAGGGCGGCGAAGGCAGCTCCATGCGCGGCGCGGCCAACGATCTGCGCAATAAAGCGGCGGCCCTGGGCGGCAACGTTATTTATAAAGCCGCCAGCCCGGTCGGTTTTACCGAAACCTATCTCTCGAGTTTTGCCCCGTTGGACAGCAAGATCCAGGGCCAGGTCTATAAATGCCCATAGCGGATGGCTTCATCGTCCTGCCCGGCGGGACGACGAAGCGCGGTTTAGCGCTGGCGTAATCCTAAATCAAGCAGGGTTTTGCTTTTTTCCCCGCCGATTTCACGCGCCAGCCGCGGCACCAGGTAGCCCGAGACCTTCAACAGTAATTGCTGCATGATCTCCCGGGCCTCCCGGTCATCCACCATAAAGTGCGCCGCGCCCTGTACCCGATCCAGGACATGCAGGTAATAAGGCAGTATGCCGGCGTCAAACAGCGTTTCGCTTAATACCGCCAGCGTATCGGCATTATCATTCACTCCCCGCAGCAGCACGCTTTGGTTTAGCAGCGTCACCTGCGCCTCGCGCAGTTGTGTCATACTCTCACGCAACGGCTGGTCAATTTCGTTGGCGTGATTGATATGGGTGACCAGCACCACGTTGAGACGGCTGCCGGCCAGGCGACGGCATAATGCCGGGGTAATGCGCGCCGGAATAACCACCGGTAAACGGGTGTGGATGCGCAGGGTGCGCAGGTGAGGTATGGCTTCCAACTGCCCGATGAGCTCATCCAGCTCATGGTCTTTGGCCATCAGGGGATCGCCGCCGGAAAATATAATTTCATTCAATTGCGGATGTTGCCGGATATACTCCAGGGCGCTTGACCAATTGGCCCGGTTGCCCTGGTTATCCTGATAAGGGAAATGGCGCCTGAAGCAGTAGCGACAGTTAACCGCGCAGCCGCCCTTGACCAGCAGCAAGGCACGGTTACGGTACTTATGCAGCAGGCCCGGCACCACGCTTTGCTGTTCATCCAGCGGGTCGGTGCCGAACCCCTCTACCTCCAGGAATTCCTCCCGTCGGGTGAGGACCTGCCGTAGCAGCGGGTCGGCGGGATTGCCAGGCTCCATGCGCGCCACGAACGCCCTGGGCACCCTTAACGGGAATAAACGACGCGCCGTCGCGCCGTCGCGCAGGTCCGGATGTTCACTGAGTTGCAATTGTTGCAAAAGTTCGATGGGATCGGTAATGACATCGGCAAGTTGACGCAACCAATCTTCTCTAGTTGGGGTGTTTCGGGTTACAATATCTGCCATTTTTTTGGCTTAACGACCACGTAATATTAAGAGGACCACCATGGCGTCTTATAGTACCAATGAATTCCGTTCCGGTCTCAAAATCATGCAGGACGGCGAGCCGTGCGCGATCATTGATAATGAATTCGTAAAACCGGGCAAAGGCCAGGCGTTCAACCGCGTGCGCATCCGTAAACTGATTTCCGGCAAGGTATTGGAAAAAACGTTTAAATCCGGTGATTCCGTCGAGGCGGCAGATGTCATGGACATGAACCTGACTTATCTCTACAACGACGGTGAATTTTGGCATTTTATGAATAACGAGACCTTTGAGCAACTGGCCGCCGATAAGAAAGCGGTGAGCGACACCGCCAAATGGCTGGTTGAGCAGGCCGAATGCGTACTGACCTTGTGGAACGGCCAGCCCATCGCCGTGACGCCGCCCAATTTCGTCGAGCTGGAAATCACTGAAACCGATCCGGGCTTGAAGGGCGATACCGCCGGCACCGGCGGCAAACCCGCCACCCTGACCACCGGCGCGGTGGTAAAAGTACCGCTGTTCGTGCAAATTGGCGAAGTGATTAAAGTGGATACGCGCTCCGGCGAATATGTATCCCGCGTAAAATAACCGTTTGCCCGGTATGTCCTGGGGTTGGCAGGGTGTGCCGGGCATTTTAAGGCCTGCGGGGAATTCGGCATGATGTTGGCAAAAATCGTTAAACTGCTCGTGATCCCGGTTTTCATCTCGGCGGCGTTGGGCGGTTGCAATACCGCACGCGGCTTTGGTGAGGATGTGCAACACCTCGGCGGCGCGATTTCGCGTGGTGTCAGCAAGTAGTCTCTCATTACGCCTATGCGTTAAACCCGGGTCGTTTTTCAGTAAATAGTCCTAAATGTGCGCAACCGGCCATATCTTTATTATGTTTTGCCGGTTTTTTACTATGCTTTAAGGGCAAGCTTTTATTCACAGCGGTACTTTTTTGTTTAGGCAAAAAGTGATTTCTACAAAAGGAAAACGTTATGTTAAAGAAAAGTATAATTGCCCTTTTATCTGTCTTGGTGTTGTCCTCTTTAACGGCTTGTAATACTACCCGCGGCGCAGGTGAAGATATTTCGGCGGGCGGTCAGGCTGTGCAGCGAGCCGCGCAATAACTTGCCGCGGCCCCATATAGCCGCTGCCTCTGTGTCCTGGTGAAATAGCGACTGTCGGGCCGATATCATATCGTCCGGCAGCGAGGGTGGTGGTGGACGTTAGCGCGGTCATTGGTATTTTGATGACCGCAGCGTTTTATTAAATTAAACGATTAATTAAATTCAATGGCCGCTTTGCCGCGGGTGGGCTAACATTACCCTCACTTGGCAGGACGGCCTGTTAAGCCTTCTTTTTTTGGGGACGACCCCATTTTTTTTGAGGTCGCCGCCATGTCATGGTTATTACTTGTATTCGCCGGTCTGTTGGAAACTGTCTGGGCCATCGGCTTGAAATATACCGAGGGTTTTACCCGCCTGGTGCCGAGCATCCTGACGTTATGCGCCATGGCGGTAAGCATCGCGCTGCTGGCGGTGGCCATGCGCGCCCTGCCGGCGGGTACCGCCTATGCGGTGTGGACCGGCATAGGCGTGGTCGGCACGGTGCTCTTCGGCATGCTATGGCTGGGCGAGCCGGTGCATTGGGCGCGTATCGCCAGTCTGGCGATGATCGTGCTGGGGATCGTGGGTCTCAAGCTGGCCCACTGAGCGGCGCGCCGGTGGGTTCTCACGTTTGCCTATTACGCGGCGCGCCGATTAATGGCGTGTTATGGCGTTTGTTCCGTGATATCGAAACACCGCGTCAGGATTGGTCAACCCAGATAAGACGGTCCACCTTAAAACCCAGGCGCGTGGCGGTGGCCACCAATTGGTCACGCGTGGGCTGCGCCAGCGTTTTGTCGCGGGCCAGGATCCAGAGATAATCACGGTTGGGGCCGCAGATCATGGCGTAACCGTACCGCTCATCCAGCGCGATCACGTGATAGCCGCCATAAAAAGGGCCGAAAAACGACACCTTAAGCGAGGCCCGCTGCGGGGAAGCCAGGAAATAGGCTTTGCCGGTGCTCTGCCGCCAGCGTTGCCTGGCCGGGGAATAGCCTTTGTTGACGACGTTAATGCCCCCATCGTCCCGCAGGCTGTATTGCGCCGTGACGTGATCAAGCCCGGTTTCGAAACGATGATCCAGCCGGGCTATTTCATACCAGGTGCCCAGATAACGGTTAACATCAAATTTTTCCACCGGGCTGATGCCTGACGGCGGGCTGACGCTGCATGATAGCGACAGTAACGACGAGGCGACCAGCGCGACGGTTTTCCATACGGACATACATGCTCCATCGGTATCCTGCTTGAATACTAAGTGTAGACCTAACGGCGACGGCGGGACGTAACACGCGGTTCGCCTGCCAGAGCGGGCGGGCCGGGTAGCGGGCGCGGAGATTGGTCCACTCCGCCGACGGCTTGAACAAGGTTTGTCTGCCTGCGCGGATAAAGGTAGACTCCATCCCCTGTTTAACGGGAGAAAAAGTTATGAGCGAAATGGCAAGCTGGCAACCAAGCGCCCCCATCGCCAATCTATTAAAAAGGGCGGTGGTGATGACCCAGCTCCGGCGGTTTTTTACCGATCGCGGGTTACTTGAAGTGGAGACGCCGGCCATGAGCCAGGCCACCGTTACCGATATTCATCTGGTGCCTTTCCAGACGCAATACGTCGGCCCGGGCGCGGCGCAGGGCCTGCCGCTGTATTTAATGACCAGCCCTGAATACCATATGAAACGCCTGCTGGCGGCGGGCAGCGGGCCTATTTTTCAAATAGGGCGCAGTTTCCGCAACGAGGAGTCCGGCCGGCACCATAATCCCGAGTTCACCATGCTGGAATGGTATCGTCCCCATTACGATATGTATCGTCTGATGAACGAAGTGGACGATTTGCTCCAGCAAATCCTCGATTGCGACAGCGCGGAAACCGTCTCTTACCAGCAGGTGTTTATCCGCCATATCGGTATCGATCCCCTGTCGGCGGATAAGGCGCAGCTGTGCGAAGCCGCCGCCAAACTGGAATTGTCCGGGATAAACACCGCCGACGAAGATCGCGACACCCTGCTGCAGTTATTGTTTGCCATGGGCGTTGAGCCCCATATCGGGCGTGATAAACCCACCTTTGTTTATCATTTTCCCGCCACCCAGGCGGCGCTGGCTGAAATCAGCACCGAGGATCACCGGGTGGCCGATCGTTTCGAAGCTTATTTCAAAGGCATTGAGCTGGCTAACGGCTTTCGTGAACTTACCGACGCCGCGGAGCAACGCCAGCGGTTTGCCCAGGATAACCGTAAGCGCGCCGCGCTGGGTCTGCCGCAGCAGCCAATGGATGAGAATCTGCTGGCGGCGCTGGCGCACGGCATACCGGAATGCTCCGGGGTGGCCCTGGGGGTCGACCGGCTGGTGATGCTGGCGCTAAAGGCCGGCAGCCTGGCCGAGGTCATCGCTTTCCCGGTCGAGCGGGCTTGATAAAGCGGGGCAACCGGGCGTAGCCGGCCGGCGGCGATGAATGACCGCCGGCTGCAATCAGTTCCGCCGCGCCGTCGCTTAAGCGGCGGCAATCCCCGAGGCCTGGGTTTACAGGGAGCCGGATTTAAACGTCGTCGAACCCTTGACGCTGTCCATGCGCACCTGGAACGGCGGGAATGGCATCTCCAGGCCGTGCGCGCGATAGCCTTCGAGGATCAATTGGTTCAACTGATGGCGCAGCGGCATGCGGTGGCCCATTTCCGCCGCGTGCACCCGCAGGTCAAACAACATAATCCCCTGCTGTAAATCCACAAGGAAGGCTTCCGGCGCCGGATTCTCCAGCACCAGCGGGCAGCGCTGCGCCGCCTGGATAAGGATTTGCGTGACTTCCTCGCTATTGGCGTCCGGCGGCGCCGGGATGGTCAGCACGATACGCGTGACGGAGTCCGACAGTGACCAGTTGACAAACTGCTCGGTGACAAAGGCCTTATTCGGCATGATAATTTCTTTGCGGTCCCAATCGGTGATGGTGGTGGCCCGGGTATTGATGCGGGTGATATTGCCGGTCAGATCGCGGATGGTGACGGTATCGCCGATGCGGATCGGTTTTTCAAACAGGATTATCAGGCCGGAGATAAAATTGGCGAATATCTCCTGCAGCCCGATGCCCAGACCGACGGTGAGCGCCGCCACCAGCCACTGCAACTTCGCCCATTCGATGCCTATCCATGAAAATCCGATCAAACCGCCAATCAGCATCAGCATATATTTGGTGATGGTGGTAATGGCATAGCCGGTTCCCGGCGACAGCACCAGATGCTGCAGCAAGGCCAGTTCCAAAAGGGCCGGCAGGTTTCTGACCAGTTGGGTGGTGATGATAAGCACCATTACCGCGATAAGCACCGAGGCGAGCGAAATCGACTGGATACCTTCCTCGCCTTTGATGGTCGAGCTCACATTCCACAGCTGGATATTTTCCAGAAAGGCAAACGCCGAATGGATTTCCGACCATAGCCAGATTACCGACACAAAGGCGATAAGCGTCAGGACCGAGCGTACCAGACGCAGCGACTGGGCGCTGATAACGTCCAGATCGACAATCGGCTCATCCACTTCGGCGGCGGCTTCGCTGAGCTGCGATGGCGACAGATCCACCTCGTGGCGGGCGCGTTGCGCCAGCATCTCCGCCCGGCGCTGTCTGGCGCGCTCAAAGGCGATGCGCCGGCGCTGGATAAACATCCAACGCCGGATGATATGGTAGATAACCAGCAGGAAAAACCAAATGGCCACCGAGGTTTCCAGCCGCGCCAACAGGTCCTGCGCCGTGGCGAGATGGCCGAGGAGGGCGGCCAGCGCCGCGACAAGCGGCGCGCATAATAGCAAATTCCACAGAGTGCGGTTGACCACGTTGTCCCCGGTCCCGGATTTATCCAGGTAAAGCGGAATGCCGGCCCGTTTCAGGCTGCTGGTCACCAGGCTAAGGGCCGCGCAGAGCAGGATAAAGCACAGGCGGCCCAGGGTACTGGAAAACTCGCGGTCATTGAGGTTATCAAAGGTAATAAGGGCCATGATCAGCGGCACGATAAGGCCGATGGACAGGGAATAATATCGCATCGCCCGCGCCACCCGCCGCGCAGGCCAGCCGAGATGCACGATAAACAGGCCGCGCGCATGGGCGAAGTGGGCGCTGACCATAAACAGCCACAGTACCGGCACCGTGGCGATTACGCCGTCGCCGATGGCTACCGCCACCGGATAGGGCCAGGCATGCCGCAGGCCATAGCCCAGCGCCGCCCAGAGCACCGGCAGGGGCAGGGCGACCACGATTGACCAGAACAGGGTGCGCAACGTCAGGTAAAAATAGTCCTGGTTGACCTTGCCGACCTTGCTGGCCGAGCGATCGAGGAAGGCGTGGTAATGGCGGCGGGAGCTGATGCTGAAGCCGACCAGCACGATGGCGCAAAACAGCGGGACCAGCGTTTCCTGGCTGGTGGCCATCATGACCATGGCGCCGGTGAGCTGGGTGGCGGTATCCAGCGAGACCAGGCGCCTGAGGTCCTGGGCCACATGCAGCGGAAAAGCGAGGGTGATCGGGCCGACGTCCGCCACCCAGAACAGGTAGCGGTGCGCCGCTTCCTGTATTTCCGCCATGGCGTCCACCAACTGGCTGTTGGCCACTTTGAGCTTGGTCAGTTCCAGTATCTGGTTATCGTAGCCGGACAGCAGTGAATTGAGCAGTTCGCGCTGGGTGCGCAGTTGCTCGTCGAGAATGCGGCGTTGCTCCGTCGTCAGGGGAGAGCCGTCGTCCCGCGTGCTTTGCTCAAGCTGGGTCCGCTTGTTCATCAGATCTTCATAATGCAGGCGGCTTACGCGCAGCTGGGCCATATCGCTGTCGAGCTGCTGCGGCTTGGGCAAATCCGGCAGCCTGGACACCTGGGCGCGCAGCGTTTCGCCCAGCGCCGGCGAATCTCCCAGCCACTGCGCCTGCTCGCGCAGCGTGCTCAGCGCTTGCCGGACCTGCAGCGCCTGCGCGGCGGCCTGCCGCTGCTGGGAAGCGATTAAATCCATGCGCTGCGCCTGCTCGTTCAGCGCCACCGACAATTCGCGGTTTATCTGCAACTGGCTGGTGATGGCGGTGGGCAGATCGCCGCTTTGCTCCGCCAGCTGTTCGGTACGGGCAAGGGTATGTTCCGCCTCCTGCTGGCGTAAACTGTTTAGCCGAAAACGCAGCGCCTGCAGGTCCATATCCACCCGGTCGTGGCGTTTTTTCAGCACATCCATGCGCAGTCGCGACAGTTCCTGGCGGTTGTTGGCGCTCAGTTGCGCCAGCTCCAGCTCGTTTACCCGCGCCCGCCGCGCGGCGGCTTCCGCCTGGAGCTGCGTGAGGTGCGCCTGTGCCAACGGCGTGGCGGCGCCGCCGCTTTGTGCTTGTAAACGCTGCTCGCTATCGCTCAGGCCCCGGCGCGCTTCGGTTTGCTGTTGCGGCAGCTGGCCGAGCGAGTCGCTGATATCCCGCGCCTGTTCCTGTTCCTGTTGCAGTTGGCGCGTCAGTTCCTGCAGATCGCTGCTGGTTTGCAGCACGCGCTGCTCCAGTTCGCTAACCGTGAGTTTGGCGCTGACGTCGGCGGCTTTGTCCGGTTCATTGTCGCGTTGATCGCGCAGTTCACGCGTCAGTTGAGGAAAATTGTCGATGGCGTTGCGATAAAGCCGCGCGCGCTCCGCGGAGCCCTTGCCCTCGCTGATAAACGTCAGCGCGGCCTGGAGGGATTCGACGATCTGCGCCTGATTTGCCGCGCCCTTGTTCGCTTCGGCCTGCTGAAGTTCTTTTTTAACCTGGGCTTCGTCGGGCAAGGCGGCGGCGAATGACGGGGCGGCGAGCAGCCACCCCAGCAAGATGATAATGATCGGGCGCAATCGGGTCCTCCCTGGTTACTGCGGGCCGGTTAGGGCAACGGGCTATCCGCCTGCACGGCGCCGGTGGCGAGGCGTTGTCCGACGCGGGTTGCCGCGCGGCTGTGCAGATGATCGCCCAGGGATACGCCGCCGTTGGCAAACAGGTTCACCACCGTGGAGCCGAGCTTGAACCGCCCCATTTCCTGGCCTTTCAGAAACACCACCGCGCCGTCTTCATCCGCTTGCGGGTAGCGCCAGCGCTTGATAATGCCGTCGCGCGGCGGCGTAACCACGCCGGACCAGGTGGTCTCGATACTGCCGACAATGGTGGCGCCCACCAGGATTTGCGCCATCAGCCCAAAATCAGTGTCAAATACGCAGATCACCCGTTCGTTGCGGGCGAACAGGTTCGGTATGTTGGCCGCGGTCAGCGGATTGACCGAAAACAGGTCGCCGGGCACATAGATCATTTCCCGTAAAATACCGTTGCAGGGCATATGCACCCGATGATAATCGCGTGGCGCAAGATACGTGGTGACAAAGGAGCCGTCGCGAAAGCTTTCGACCAGCCGCTCGTTGCCGGCCAGCAGCGCTTCCAGGCTATAGTGATGCCCTTTGGCCTGGAACACCTGTTCGCCGGCTATCGGTCCCGATTGGGAAATCATGCCGTCCGCCGGCATGACCAGCGCATCGGGATCGCTATCGATGGGGCGCGCGTCATCGCGCAGCGGCCGGACAAAAAAAGCGTTGAAGGTACGGTAGGCGGATGTTTCGGGCTGCTGCGCTTCCTGCATATCCACCCGGTAGGCCCGCACGAACAGGTCGATGACCAGTTTCGTCAGCCAGCCTGCCTGCAGCTCGGCCCCCCGGCCGGCCAATTGGGTCAGCCACCGTTTGGGCAATATATACTGCAATGCTATTTTGATCCTATCGAGCACGGAAACCTCGTACATGCATGGGTGAAACTAAAACCAACCGGGTGAAATTGTAGCGACGCACAGGATAAATGTCAGCGATCCGTTTCGGAAAAGGATTTACGTGTTTTTACCTGCGACATGCTGTCCAGTATCTGATGATAATTCTCGAAACGTATGGCGCTGATGTCGCCGGCATCCACGGCGGCGCGAATGGCGCAGCCCGGATCGGTGTCATGCCGGCAGTCGCGGAATTTACAGTTGCCCAGGTACGGCCTGAATTCAATAAACCCCTGGGTGACCTGTTCGGGCTCCAGGTGCCATAAACCGAATTCGCGCACGCCGGGGGAATCGATAACCTGGCCGCCGCTTTTGAAATGGTACATGCGCGCCGTGGTGGTGGTGTGCTGGCCGAGTCCCGAGTTATCGGACACGGTATTCACCACGATCTGCGTAAGCTCGGGCGGCAGCAGGGCGTTAAGCAGACTGGATTTCCCCACGCCGGACTGGCCGGCGAAGATGCTGATGCGATCCGTCAACGCCGCCTCAAGCCCGTCCATGCCTTCGCGCGTTTGGCTCGACACCATCAGCACCCGATAGCCTATCCGGCTGTAGACTTCCATGGTGTCGTCCACCCAGGCCCGTTCCTTCGCGTCCAGCAGGTCGATTTTGTTGAGCACGATAAGCGGCTCCACCTCGACCGTTTCACAGGCGACCAGATAGCGATCGATTATGTTCACCGACAGCTCCGGCAAGATGGCCGAAACAATCACGATTTGGTTCATATTGGCGGCGATGGGCTTGACGCCATCGTAAAAATCCGGCCGCGTCAGTACCGAGGTGCGGGGATGGATAGCCTCGATGATGCCCTTGATGCCCGAGGCGGCTTCGCTGCCCGGCCGCCATACCACCCGATCGCCGGTGACCACCGATCCCAGGGTGCGGCGCAGGTTGCAGCGGTGTATGATGCCGTCCGCCGCTTCCACATCGGCGTGCATGCCGAAGCGGCTGACGACCGTTCCTTCCTGGGCCTGGCCTAAAAGCGAGTCATCCCAGTCAACACCGCGGTCGGGTCTCAGGCGGCGCTGATGATTAGCCTGTACGCGGCGCTGCTGGCCTTTGGACAGTTTATTTTTAGTCACTGTGCCTCACTTGTCGCTCATGAATCGCCCGTGGCGATGAAAACGTCTATGATACACAGTATTCTAACAGAAACGCCGTGAAACCTTTGTAATGAGAAAATCATGCCGGTAAATGAAAACAACCTGATTTGGGTCGATCTTGAAATGACCGGGCTCGATCCAGAGCGCGATCGCATTATTGAAATTGCCAGCCTGGTGACGGACGCCAACCTGAATATCCTGGCGGAAGGTCCGGTATTGGCGGTACATCAGACCGAAGAGCAACTTGCGGTCATGGATGAATGGAACGTGCGCACCCACACCGCCAGCGGTCTGGTGGAACGCGTCCGCGCCAGCCGTGTCACCGAGGACCAGGCGGTGGCGTTGACGCTGGCGTTTTTGCGGGAATGGGTGCCCGCCGGCAAATCGCCCATCTGCGGCAACAGCATCGGCCAGGACCGCCGTTTCCTGTTCCGCTACATGCCGGAGCTGGAAGCGTATTTCCACTACCGTTACCTGGATGTCAGCACGCTCAAGGAATTGGCCCGGCGCTGGAAACCGGAGATCCTGGCGGGGCTGAGCAAAAACAGCAGCCACCAGGCCCTGGACGATATCCGCGAATCGGTGGCGGAACTGGCGTATTACCGCGAGCATTTCATTCGTCTTTAGGCCAGTGGCGCTTTTGCCGCGCGGGCGCGCCGGATAAGCTGCTGATGTTTCATCAATTGCCGTTAAAAACGCCATATTGCTGTTTTTATCGGCAGTTGAGCGAAAAGCGCAGATTTTTGCCCGCCGGGGCTTGCAGGGAGAATGTTTTCTCGTATAATGCGCTCCCCGTACCGGTGCAAATTTTTGCTGTGCCGGGCGCAAGTAAAAAAGCGGGAATAGCTCAGTGGTAGAGCACAACCTTGCCAAGGTTGGGGTCGCGAGTTCGAGCCTCGTTTCCCGCTCCAACGGTTTCAACATCCGGTTTTATCCCCGTGATAAAACGCGATGCGTAAAAAATGCTCCCGGCATAGACGGTAGCCCAGGGTAGTAAAAGCGGGAATAGCTCAGTGGTAGAGCACAACCTTGCCAAGGTTGGGGTCGCGAGTTCGAGCCTCGTTTCCCGCTCCAATATTCGGTTCGCGGATGGCTGGTAGCATAAGCAATCCGTTGAAAAAGGGCCTGTCGGCCCTTTTTTCTTTCCGGCGGATAATTTTTCCCTATCACGTCCCCCGTTCCAAAAACATCCCGACGGTTTCTCGCCTATCGCAAAAAGCGTTTTTCAATATCGCGCATATACGCATCCCCTTGCCAGTTGATGATGTCCTTGACCCCGGGCAGCGTCGCATCGACGTTCTGGATGCCGCCGTCACGGCGGATCTGCGCGAACACGGCGCGCATCGCGCCCGCGGCGGCGCGAATGGCATGATTACCATAGATCACAATGCCTACCTTGCCGCTGGCGGCGATATCGGCTTCGGTCAGCTGCGGATACGCCGTGGGCACCAATACCAGCGGAACGCGGCCGGTCCAGGCGGAGATAAAGGCCAGGATCTCGTCCGGCGTCTTCTGTTTGGAGTGAATAAGGATGGCATCGGCGCCGGCTTCCTCATACGCCAGGGCGCGGCGCAGCGCTTCGTCCTGGCCCAGTCCCGCAATCAGCGCCTCGACGCGGGCGATGACGACAAACCGCTCGTCGCGCCGGGCGGCAACCGCGGCGGCGATCTTGCCCTGAAATTCCTCGCTCCGCACCAGTTCCTGGCGGCCCTGGGCGCGCAGGCTGGTGTCCTTGGGAAAGGTTTTGTCTTCCATGACGACGGCCGCGGCGCCGGCCGCTTCATATTGAGGGATGATATAACTTACATTCACCGCGTTGCCGAAGCCGGTATCGATATCGGCTATCAGCGGCGTCGCCACGGTGGCGGCGATGGCCCGCATCATCTCCAGATGGGTGCCCATCGACAGGATATTGGCATCGGGCACGGCATAGCTCGCCGACAGTTCAAAACCGCTGCCCCAGATGCCGTCAAAGCCCGCTTCCTCGGCAAGCCGCGCGGCCAGCGGGTTGTGCGCCGCCATGGCGGTAAACAGGCGGCGGCCGTCGAGCGCCGCGCGCAGGGTGTTGGATGGGGGCATGGCAAAAGTCCTGGTTGAAGTTGACGTTATTGGATAGTACAAAAAGGATAGCGCTTCTCCAAGAGGATAACGCCCGGCGGCCGGATTGCCCTGCTGACGATTGCCGCTGTCTTGATTTATGCCTCGACGCCGGTATTGCGCAGAAGCGATAAGGTGACGAATTAATTTCCGCTGGGTTCTTGACTCGATGGCGGTAAAAGTCCATAATCTCGTCCATTCCCAGGGTGGGAGTGATGTAAAAAGTCTTAATTTTCAACCGGTTAAATAAGAGATAAGGTTATCTGGAATTATCTGTTACCGGTAGTTGGCATAATGACCGTCGGCCATTATTCCCAGCGCTTGTCAAACAGTATACTTCCTTTCTTAAGCGGGAATAGCTCAGTGGTAGAGCACAACCTTGCCAAGGTTGGGGTCGCGAGTTCGAGCCTCGTTTCCCGCTCCAAAATCAAAAATAGACTTAGATTTAATAGACATCCCCGTCCCCGTCATTGCTGTCGCCATGACGCGGGTAAAAATGTTTTAAACAGAGTTATCCACAGATAAGCCTCGTAATAATAAATTTCCTTTAACAGTGTTTAAATCAACACTAGGCTTTATTCCGCTGATATTTATCAATTAAATTTTATTCAAAAACGTCGGTGGCGCCTATTGCCTTTTTTAGCAGGCTTGATTGCCAAAGGTTTTTTAATTTTATCCACAGGCGGGGTTGCCAAAAATTTTTGCGCTATAATCAGCTGCCGCCACTCACGCGTCGCGACTTAAACCCTTTTCAATCGCCCTTATCAGCCGCTTTTGCTGCGCGGACTGCACGCTGACCGCCAGTTCGTCCCGGCGCCGCAACTGCTGATCAATGGACCAGCGTATATGCACATCCAGCATGGCGTTTTCACCCAGCCGTTCCTGAAGTCCAAGCACGATATTATCTTCATACGGGGCATTGCCCAAGGCCACCGCCACATTGCGCAGCCAGCGCAAAAAACCGATGCGCCGGATGGCCGACCCTTCGGTGACACGCAGGAATTGCGTCTCGTCCCAGGTAAACAATGCCAGCAAGTCCGGAGTATGCAATACCGCCCGGGGGCTGAAGTCCGGCTCGTCGGTCAATTGGGAAAACCGGTTCCAGGGACAGATTAGCTGGCAGTCGTCGCAACCATAGATACGGTTGCCGATCAGCGGGCGCAGCGCCTCGGGGATTTCACCGTCCAGTTCGATGGTAAGATAGGAGATGCAACGGCGCGCATCCACCTGGTAGGGTGCGACAATGGCGCCGGTGGGGCAGGTGGTCATGCAGGCGACGCAGCGTCCGCAGTGCTCTTCCTGCGGTTGATCTAGCGGCAGCGGCAAATCAATCAACAGCTCGCCGAGGAAAAACCAGGACCCGGCCTCGCGATTCAATAGTAGCGAGTGTTTACCAACCCAGCCGATGCCGGCCTTGGCGGCCAGGGGCCGTTCCATAATCGGGGCGGAGTCGACGAACGGCCGAAAGTTCACGCCCTGGCACCAATCCTGGATTTTGTTGCCCAACTGCTTAAGACGCTGGCGTAAAACCTTATGATAGTCGCGTCCCAGCGCATAACGACTAACATAACCCATACGGGGATTGTTCAGGGTACTGGCAAACGCGGCCTTGGGCGGCAGGTAGTTCATCCTGACGCTGATGACCCGCAGGGTCCCGGGCAGTAATTCATGGGGACGCGCGCGCAGCATGCCGTGCCGGGACATCCAGGCCATTTCGCCGTGATATTGGTTATCGAGCCAGGTTTGCAGGACAGGTTCCTGCGCCGACAGGTCCGTATCGCAGATGCCGACCTGTTGAAAACCCAGCTCCCGACCCCATTGCTTAATGAGCCGGGCTAATTCCATAAGATCAAAAGGGTATGACATGGCGGACCAAAAAAAGAAAACGAACTCCCTGAGTTTACCACATTCCGTTTACGGGGCGCAGTGGCTCCGGGGTTGGGAAAGCGAAGCTGCCGGCCTTGCCGGGGTTTCCTTATATCAGCTTATGGAGCGCGCGGGCGCGGGCGCGTGGCGCGCCCTGAACTGGCTTTACCCTTTCGCCGGCCATTACCTGATCCTCGCCGGCCACGGCAATAACGGCGGCGACGCCTATGTGGTGGCTCGGCTGGCCCGGGCGCGGGGTAAGCAGGTGACGCTTATCGAATGTACCGGAAACCATCCGCTGCCGGAGCAGGCCCAACTGGCGCGCCAGGCGTGGCTGGACGCGGGCGGGAGCCTGCTGAACGCCGATGCCGCCTGGCCGGAGCAGGTGGACGTCATTATCGACGGTTTGCTGGGCACCGGTCTGGCGGCGGCCCCGCGCGCGCCCTATAGCGACCTTATCGCGGCGGCCAACGCCCATGCCGCCCCGGTCGTGGCGCTGGATATTCCTTCGGGCCTGAATGCCGAAACCGGCGCGGTGGCGGGCGTGGCTATCAACGCGGCGCATACCCTGACTTTTATCGCCCTGAAGCCCGGGTTGCTGACCGGCAAAGCACGCAGCGTGACCGGACGGCTTCATTATGACGATCTGGGCCTGGCGCCCTGGCTGGCGCAGCAGGCGTCGCTTATGGAACGGCTTACCGCTCCCCAGTTGAGCCGTTGGCTCACGCCGCGCGATCCCTGCTCCCATAAAGGGGATAACGGGCGTTTGCTGATTGTCGGCGGCGACCACGGCCTGTCCGGCGCCATTCGCATGACCGGTGAGGCGGCCTTGCGCGCCGGGGCCGGACTGGTGCGGGTGTTGACCCGCGAGGAGAATATTGCGTCATTGCTGACCGCCCGACCCGAGCTGATGGTTGAACCCCTGGACGATGCGTCCCTGCGCCAGGGGCTTGAATGGGCGGATGTCATTGTCATCGGCCCGGGCCTGGGCCAGGCGGAGTGGGGTAAAAATGCGCTGCGCTTAGTTGAAAACTGCACTAAACCTATGTTGTGGGACGCGGATGCGCTTAACCTGCTGGCATTCAATCCCCATAAACGTCACAATCGTATTATTACGCCCCATCCAGGGGAAGCCGCCCGCCTGCTGAACGGTAAAGTCGGCGACATTGAGAGTGACCGCTTACTTGCGGCTAAAAATATTGTTAAACGCTACGGCGGCGTGGTGGTCCTGAAAGGCGCCGGTACGCTTATCGCCGACGACGAAGGCCATCTGGCGGTCGCCGACGTCGGCAATGCCGGCATGGCCTCGGGTGGCATGGGCGATCTGCTTTCGGGTATCATCGGCGGATTGCTGGCGCAAAAGCTGTCGCTGTTCGATGCGGCCTGCGCCGGCTGTGTCGCCCATGGCGCCACCGCCGATCGGCTGGCGGCTGAAAAAGGAACGCGGGGCATGTTGGCCACGGATTTGCTGCCCGCGTTATATCAATTTGTTAATCCTGAACGTATCGCATAGAAATCAGACATGGAAAAACGTGTACTACCTTTGCCGGACGAAGCGGCAACCATAGCATTGGGCGCGGCGTTGGCCGATGCCTGTCGGCAATCATGTGTGATTTATCTTTATGGTGACCTGGGCGCCGGCAAGACCACGCTCTGCCGCGGTTTTTTACGCGCCCTGGGCTATGAGGGCAATGTAAAAAGCCCGACCTATACGCTGGTTGAACCTTATGACTTGACGCCGCGCACCGTCTATCATTTCGACCTTTATCGTCTGGTGGATGCTGAAGAACTGGAGTTTATGGGCGTACGCGATTATTTCGATCGGGATGCCCTGTGCCTGGTGGAGTGGCCCCAGCAGGGCCTGGGAATACTGCCGGACGCCGATATCGCCCTGTCGCTTGAGTATGTTGACACCGGTCGTCGGGCGCTGCTGGAGTCCCGATCCGATCGTGGCGCGCGGATCCTGGCGTGTCTGGCGCCGGGATGGGAACACCCTTCATGATGCTGAAAATCAGGACGATTTTGGTTATTGTTTTATGGTCTCTGATGGGGCAGGCGTTAGCGGTGAATCTAAGCGATATCAGCGTGTCCAACGGCGATGAGCGTTCGACGGTGACGCTGGGCTTTGCCGCGCAGCCGGTGTACGCCTTTTTTTCATTGCACAATCCTGAACGGGTGGTGGTGGATATCAAGGACAGCGCCGTGGCCCAGGGGCTGCCGCTGAATTTTAACGGTCAGAATATCATCAGCCGCATCCGAAGCAGCCAGGCCCCCGACGCGCAGAGTATTCGCCTGGTCTTGGAGCTGACGCGCAAATCGCGCGTGCAGGCCGCCGCGGGACTTGAGAATGGCCGCTACAACGTAGTGTTTACCTTGATCGGCCAGCCACGGCCCGCGCAGGCCGCCCCGGCGCCAACGCGCGCCCGCCCGGCGCGCGCGTCGTCCACGCCGCGGGAAAATCCGTTTGACGGCGCGACCCCCGCGGTGACGTCCGTTGCGCCGGCATCCCGCGGCGCGCGACCCGCAGTGCCGGCGGGCGATCGGGTGGTGGTGGCCATTGATGCGGGGCACGGCGGGCAGGACCCCGGCGCCATCGGGCCGAACGGTTTGAAGGAGAAAAATGTCACCATCGCCATTGCCCGCAAATTAAAAGCGCTGCTGGAAGGCGATCCGATGTTCAGGCCGGCGCTGACCCGCGACGGCGATTATTTTATTTCGGTTATGGGCCGTTCCGATGTCGCGCGCAAACAGGGAGCCAGCGTGCTGGTGTCGATTCATGCCGACGCCGCGCCAAACCGCAGCGCCACCGGGGCGTCGGTTTGGGTGTTGTCCAACCGGCGCGCCAATAGCGAATTGGGCAGTTGGCTCGAACAGCATGAAAAACAATCGGAGCTGCTCGGCGGGGCGGGGGATTTGCTGGCCAACAGCGCCGCCGATCCGTATCTCAGCCAGGCGGTACTGGATTTACAGTTCGGCCATTCCCAGCGGGTTGGCTACGATGTCGCCACTCGGGTGCTGCGGCAGTTGCGCAACGTCGGCTCGCTGCATAAGGCCCGCCCGGAGCATGCGAGCCTTGGCGTATTGCGTTCACCGGATATCCCCTCGCTTCTGGTGGAAACGGGTTTTATCAGCAATACCGGCGAGGAACGGCTGCTGGGCAGCAGTGATTACCAGGATAAAATCGCCAACGCCATCTATCTTGGCCTGCGCGCGTACTTCGTGTCGCATCCCCAGCAAAACGGTCCGAAGCTGGAAAACCGGCCGCAGGGCGTGAGTTCGGCGATGGATGCCGGCGCCAGCGGCGTGCAGGCGGTGTCGCAGTCGACCGCCGGCGCGGTGCGGCCCGCGGACGGGGCGCCGACGCCGGGAGCGGTGACGCGCCATACCGTGCAACGGGGCGAGACCTTGTCCGGCATCGCGGCGCAATATGGCGTCAGCATGGCCGTGCTGCGCGATGTTAACAAGCTCAAGCGCGATGTCGTCTGGGTCGGGCAGCGGCTTAAAATTCCGGCGGGCGCCGTGCCGCAGCGTTCGCAGGCGACCCGCGCGCGCCGGCATACGGTGAGGGTGGGGGATTCCCTGACCGGCATTGCCGCAAAATATGGCGTGCGCGGCGACACCCTCAAACGCGTTAACAAGCTTAAGTCCGATAATGTCATGTTAGGCCAGACGTTGGTTATTCCACCCGCATAATGCCAGAGGTAATACCGTCATGCCCATTCAGGTGCTGCCGCCACAGCTCGCCAACCAGATCGCCGCCGGCGAGGTAGTCGAGCGGCCCGCGTCCGTGGTGAAGGAACTGGTGGAGAACAGCCTGGACGCCGGGGCCACCCGCATCGATATCGATATAGAAAAAGCCGGCGCCAGGCTTATCCGCATTCGTGACAACGGTTGCGGCATAAATAAGGATGAGCTGGCGCTGGCGCTGGCGCGCCACGCCACCAGTAAAATCGTCACGCTCGACGACCTCGAGGCGATTATCAGCCTGGGTTTTCGCGGCGAAGCGCTGGCCAGCATCAGCTCGGTGTCGCGCCTGACCCTGACCTCGCGCACCGAGGCGCAGAGTGAAGCCTGGCAGGCCTACGCCGAAGGCCGCGATATGACGGTGACCTTGAAACCGGCCGCGCATCCGGTGGGCTCGACCGTGGAGGTGCTGGATTTATTTTACAATACACCGGCGCGGCGCAAGTTTATGCGCACCGAAAAAACCGAGTTTGCCCATATCGACGAAGTGGTAAAACGCATCGCCCTGGCCCGCTTCGACGTGACGTTTACCCTCACGCATAACGGCAAGCCGGTGCGGCAATATCGCGCGGTGACGCAGGAGTCCCAGCATCTGCGCCGTCTGGGCGGGTTATGCGGTCCGGCGTTTGTGCAGCGGGCGCTGGCGGTATCCTGGAGCCATGGCGACCTGACCCTGCGCGGATGGGTGGCCGACCCGCGTGGCGGCGGCGAACTGCCGGAAATGCAGTATTGCTACGTTAACCAACGCATGATGCGCGATAAGCTGATTAACCATGCCATCCGCCAAGCCTACCTGGAGCAGTTGACCGAAGGCCAGCAGCCGGCGTTTGTGCTGTACCTGGAGGTGGACCCCCATCAGGTGGATGTCAATGTCCACCCGGCCAAGCATGAGGTACGGTTTCACCAGGCCCGCCTGGTGCATGATTTTATTTACCAGGCCATTATTTCGGTGCTGCAACAAAGCGCCGCGCCGGCGCTGCCGCTCAACGGCGAGACCCAACCCGCCGGGCACTGGTCGCCGGAAAATCGTCCCGCATCGGGTAAAAACTCCCTTAGCGCCATCGCGCCGTCATCGCCGGCGCCGCTGTTCCCCGCCGCTGAACGAGCGGAACGCGCCGGCGCCCCCGCGCCGGGTGGCGTGTCCGCCGGCGGTCGGGGCAAGCTGCGTGAAGCGGCGGCGGCTTATCCCGCGGACGGCGGTTACCAGAAAAAAGAGGGCGAGTTATACCGTCGGCTCATCCAGCCCGGCGCATCGGCGCGTCCGGATGCGCCGACGCGCCCCGATCGCACCGCCTCGGCGCCGCCGTCGGCCGCCGGAGCGGGTGAGCCGGGCGAGCAGAGCTTTGGCCGGGTGCTGTCCATTTACCCGCCTTGTTACGCCCTGGTGGAATTTCGGCGGCGCCTGGCGCTTATCGCGCTGCCGGTGGCGGAGCGTTGCCTTAAGCGCCGGCAGCTGACGCCGGACGGTGAAGGGCTGCGCGCCCAACCGCTGTTGATTCCGTTACGCATGGCGCTGCGCGAACCCGAGGTGGCCGCTTACCTTCGTCATCAGGACTTACTGACCGAAATGGGCATCCAATTGCAGGTTCATCAACATCAGGCAACGCTTAATGGCGTACCTTTACCATTACGCCAACAAAATTTACAAAACTTGATTCCCGAACTGTTAGGCTATCTATCGGGAAAGGAAGCGGTTTCGTGCGAGAGCATAGCGGACTGGATCGCCGGCCGGTTAAGCCATGAGCAACACGACTGGAGCCTTTCCCAGGCGATCCAATTGCTTGCCGAGGTGGAGCGGCTGTGTCCGCAATGGGTAAAAACCCCGCCCGGCGACCTGTTGGTGATGCTTGATCTCAATGCCGCGATCGAGGCCCTGAAACATGATTGACGCGATACACGCGGCGCGCCGGCCACCGGCCCTGTTCCTGATGGGCCCCACCGCCTCGGGTAAAACCGCGCTGGCCATGGCGTTGTGCCGGCGGTTGCCGGTAGATATCATCAGCGTGGATTCGGCGTTGATCTATCGCGGCATGGATATTGGCACCGCCAAGCCCGGACCGGACGAACTGGCGCAGGCGCCGCACCGGCTGATCGACATTAAAGATCCGACGCAAGCCTATTCGGCAGCGGATTTTAGCCGAGATGCGCTGCAGGCGATGTCAGAAATCACCGCATCCGGGCGTATGCCGTTACTGGTTGGCGGTACGATGCTCTATTTCAAGGCGTTGCTGGAAGGATTGTCCCCCTTGCCACCGGCAAACCCTGAAGTTAGGGAACGTATCGCCCTGGACGCGGGTCATAAGGGATGGGAGGCAATGCATCGCCAATTGCAAACGATCGATCCGGTGGCGGCAACGCGTATTCATCCTAATGATCCCCAGAGACTGTCCAGAGCACTGGAAGTTTTTTTCGTTTCAGGTAAAACTCTAACGGAACTGACCAAAATATCTGGCGAAGCATTGCCTTATAGGGTTCATCAGTTTGCGATTGCGCCGCAAAGCCGCGAAGTATTGCATCAGCGCATCGAGCAACGATTCCACCAGATGTTGGCGGCCGGTTTCGAGCAGGAGGCCAGGGCACTTTTCCTGCGCGGAGATTTACACACCGATCTTCCTTCCATCCGCTGTGTGGGTTATCGCCAGATGTGGTCATATCTGTCCGGTGAAATCGATTACGATGAAATGGTGTTTCGTGGTATTTGCGCGACCCGGCAACTGGCCAAGCGCCAGATGACCTGGTTGCGCGGTTGGCAATCAGTGCACTGGCTCGATAGTGATAAGCCCCGCTCAGCCTTAGATACGGTATTACAGGTTGTTAGTGCATAGGTCGGTTGATTGTGTACAATTGAAAAGTTATGAACGCGTTTTTTTTTTACATCGTTAATTTTAGAGCCACACATGGTTCTTGTTACAAACAACAAGCACATAAGGAAAAGATAGAATGGCTAAGGGGCAATCTTTGCAAGATCCGTTCTTGAACGCATTGCGTCGGGAAAGGGTTCCGGTTTCTATTTATTTGGTGAATGGTATCAAATT